>NZ_JAVYJH010000034.1:0-44233 GCF_032621685.1 Pseudomonas sp. zfem002
CAACCGAGGCGCGCATTCTACGCTTTCCTCTAAGTCTGTCAAGCGTTTATTTTGAAGTTTTTCAGAATTTCTCGTTCAACTTCAAACACTTGACTCGCTGCGATCTCTCGTTAGCGGGAGGCGAATTCTACAGCGTTACAACCTGCTGTCAACTGCCTTTTTCAACCGCCTTCGTTAACGACCGAAGCACTTCCGATACTACCTGAAACATCCAACTCGTTGATTCTCAAGGAGTTTTCCGTTTCGACTGCGCCGGAAGTGGGGCGAATTATAGAGAGATAACACGGGGCGTCAAGCACAAATTTGAAAGATCGGTCAGGAAAGAAATTTTGCGCACTATATTGCTCACCCACCCCGAGGTTGAGCATCATAGGCCTCGGTCCGAACCACCGCGCCTTCTTCTATAAGGAACTCCCCCTCGCAATGAACACCCAGACCCGCAGCCTCGCCGCAACGCTGTTTCCCGTCGGCGTGCTGCTTATCGCCATGGCCTCGATCCAGTCTGGCGCCTCGCTGGCCAAGACCATGTTCCCGCTGATCGGCCCGGAAGGCACCACGACCCTGCGCCTGCTGTTCGCCAGCGTGATCATGCTGCTGTTGCTGCGGCCCTGGCGGGCGAAGCTGAGTGCCAGCACATTGAAGACTGTGATCATCTATGGCGCGGCGCTGGGCGGCATGAACTTCCTCTTCTATATGTCCCTGCAGACGGTACCTCTCGGCATTGCCGTGGCCCTCGAGTTCACCGGCCCGCTGGCCGTGGCGCTGTACGCCTCGCGACGCCCGGTGGACTTCCTGTGGATCGGCCTGGCGATCGTCGGCCTGTTGCTGCTGATCCCGATAGGCGAAAGCAGCCAGGGGATCGAGCCGGTCGGTGCCGCTTATGCACTGGGCGCCGGGGTGTGCTGGGCGCTGTACATTCTCTATGGCCAGAAGGCCGGTGCCGAGAACGGTATCCAGACCGCCGCGCTGGGCGTGGTCATCGCCGCGCTGTTCGTCGCCCCCATCGGTATCGCCCAGGCCGGGAGTGCGTTGCTCAATCCCGCGCTGATTCCGGTTGCCCTGGGGGTCGCGGTGCTTTCCACCGCGCTGCCCTACAGCCTGGAGATGGTCGCCCTGACCCGTCTGCCAGCGCGTACCTTCGGCACATTGATGAGCATCGAGCCAGCCTTTGGCGCGCTTTCCGGTCTACTGTTTCTCAATGAAGTACTGAGCCTGGCGCAATGGCTGGCGATTGGCGCGATCATTACCGCGTCGGTTGGCGCGACCCTGTCCATGCGCAAGGAAGGTCCGCCACCGATCGCCGCCGACTGATTGAGAAATATTTTCATTTAAATCTCTGCAAATGATTGTGCCGCCCCGTCTACCGTGTTTAAGCTGTGAGCCGTGTTGTTATTTTGAATTTTTCACTCGACGCAGGGACGAAACAGGCATCAGGAAGGTGCATATAGAACGAACACGGACACAGATCCGCGCAAGCGTTAAGGACAGGAATGAAACGAATTTTGCTCATCCTAGCTATCCTGGCAGTCGCTGGTTGCGCCGCGACCGCCAAGGACGAGGTCAAGCGTGGCAAGAAGGGGCTGCACATCAACTGCTCCGGCCTCTCCTCTTCCTGGAACAAGTGCTACAGCAAGGCGGCAAGTTCCTGCGGCAGCAAAGGCTACAAGGTCATCGCCAAATCCGGGGACGGTGATGAAGAACCGGGCGACTATCCGTTCGGCATCAATCCCGCTGGCTATACCAGCCGCAGCATGATCGTCATCTGCAAGTAAACAAGGGCAACCCACGGGTTGCCCTTTTCGTCCGCGTCAACCGACGGCCTGGGTTCTCTCTTGCAACCACGCCAGTGCCGGCCCTTCCAGCAATGGCTCGAGGCGTCGCCGCACCTCGGCGTGATAGCCATTCAGCCATGCACACTCCTCGCCACTGAGCTGGTCGACGAGCAGGCAGCGAGTATCGATCGGACACAAGGTCAGCGTCTCGAACTCGAGGAAGTCGCCGAACGCGCTCTTGCCCGACTCGCGGTTGAACACCAGGTTCTCGATACGCACCCCCCACTGGCCAGGCCGATAGGTGCCCGGCTCGATCGAGGTGATCATGCCCTCCTGCATCGCCGTATGCGGCGCGGCGGCCGCCTGGTAGGCAATGGTCTGCGGCCCCTCATGGACATTCATGAAGTAGCCGACGCCATGCCCAGTGCCATGTCCGTAGTCGACCTGCTCGGCCCACAGTGGCGCGCGGGCGATGGCGTCGAGCAGCGGCGAAGGAATGCCCCGGGGAAATTTCGCCCGCGACAGTGCGATCACGCCCTTGAGCACCCGCGTGCAGTCCAGCTTCTGCTCATGGCTGGGCATACCGATCGGCACCATCCGGGTAATGTCCGTGGTACCGCCGAGGTACTGCCCACCGGAGTCGATGAGCAACAGGCCATCGCCTTCGACCCGCGCATGAGCTTGCGCCGTGGCATGGTAATGCGGCATGGCGCCGTTAGCGTTGAACGCAGCGATGGTGGCGAAGCTCAACGACACGAAACCCGGACGCCGGGCTCGCGCCGCAGTCAGTTGCTCGTCGACGCTGAGTTCGGTGACCACCCCGCTCGCCTGCGCCGCTTCGAACCAGGCGAAGAACTCGCAGAGCGCGACGCCGTCCTGCTCCATGACCTGGCGAATGTGCAGCAGGTCCGCATGGCTCTTGCGCGATTTGGCGAAGGTGGTCGGATTGATGCCTTCAACCAGACGCACGCCCTCGCGCAGATTGGCCAGCAGCCCGCTGGTAACCTTGGCCGGGTCGACCAGCAGCGCGCTGCCGGCGCCAATCCCGGCCAGTCCGGCGGCCACGTCGCTGTAGTCGCGCAATTCGACCCCTTCGGCGGCCAGCGTCTGCCGCAGCCCGGCATCCACCTTGCCTTCGGCGACATACAGGATGGCCGCGTCCTGGCTGATCAGGGCGAAGGATACGAACACCGGGTTGTAGGAGACATCGCTGCCGCGCAGATTGAACAGCCAGGCGATGTCGTCGAGGGTGGCAAGGAAATGCCAATCCGCGCCGCGCTCGGCCAGGGTCTGGCGCAGGCTGGCGAGCTTTTCGCCGCGCGTCAGCGTGGCCTGGGGTGGCAGGTGGGCATACACCGGATTGCCCGGTAGCGCGGGCCGGTCATCCCAGACCTGTTCGAACAGATCCTTGTCCAGCAGCAAACGCACGTTGCGCGCGCTCAGGCGCTCGCCCAGCTGTCGCGCCGATGCCAGGGCCATCACCGCACCGTCCGCCGCAACGGCGCCGCCGGCGGAGGTGTTGTCCGCCAGCCAGTCCAGCGGCCCCGGCCGCCCGGGCTGCAGCTTGACCAGCTCGATGCCGGTGCCGGCCAGTTCCTGCGCCGCTTGTTCCCAGTAGCGGCTGTCGGCCCAAAGGCCGGCGAAATCCGCGGTCAGCACCAGGGTCCCGACCGATCCCTGAAAGCCGGAAAGCCATTTGCGGCCCTGCCAGTAACCCGGCAGATACTCGGAAAGATGGGGATCGGCGGAAGGCACCAGCAGTGCATCGACCCCTTCGTTGCGCATCACCTGGCGCATTTGCGCCACACGTCTCCTGATCGCATCCTGCGTTGTCGGCTGACTGTTCATGCTTGCTCCTTATCACCACGACCTTGTATTGCGGCCGCTGATAATGGAACAGGCCTCAGCCCCGGGCAACTCCCCAGAACGGCGCCGGGCGCAGTGCTTCGCGGATGGCGGCGGCAGCCTGGTCGATGTCCGACACACGGGTCAAACGCCCCAGGCTGAGGCGGATGGTCTGCCCGGCAAGGTACTCGTCATGGCCCAGCGCGAGGAGTACGTGCGAGGGCGCGCTGCTCCCGGAATTGCAGGCCGAAGTGGACGAGAACGCCAGGCTTTCGCCCAGCGCGGCAAGGTCCAGCGGATCGCCGGCGAAGGTCAGGCTGAGGGTGTGCGGAATGGACTGTTCAGGGCTGCCGTTTACTACGAGCCCGGAAATATCCCGCAGCTTTGTAAGAAGACGCTCACGCAAACATCGGATTCGATCCAGCTCTTCGTGCTGCACCTCACCCGCCAGGGCGAATGCCGCGCCCATCGCCGCAATCTGGTGGGTCGCCAGCGTACCGGAGCGCAGACCGCCTTCATGCCCGCCGCCATGGATCTGCGCCTGCAGCAACGGCCGCGCGCGCTCGCCGACATACAGGGCGCCAATGCCCTTGGGGCCATAGACCTTGTGCGCGGAGAACGACACTACATCCACCGGCCAGCGCTCCAGGTCGATCGCCACCTTGCCCGCCGCCTGCGCCGCATCGACATGCAGCAGGGCGCCCTGCCCGCGCACGATCTCGCCGATTCGCCGGACGTCGGTCAGGGTGCCCAGTTCGTTGTTCACCAGCATCAGCGAAACCAGGAAGGTGTCCGCCCGCAGCGCCGCCGCGACCGCTTCGGGAGTGATCAGTCCCTGGGCATCCGGCGCCAGCCAGGTCACCTCGAAGCCGGCGCCCTGCAACTGTCGGGCGGTATCGAGCACGGCCTTGTGCTCGATGCTGCTGGTGATGATATGACCACCGCGACGCCCCTGGGCCAGGCCCTTCAGCGCGAGGTTGTTGGACTCCGTGGCGCCGGACGTCCAGACGATCTGCTCGGCGCGCGCGCCCACCAGCGCCGCCACCTGCGCGCGCGCCAGCTCCACGGCCTGGCGCGCTGCCTGACCATAGCGGTGCGAGCTGGAGGCCGGGTTGCCGAAATTGCCGGTCGCCCCCAGGCACTTGACCATGACGTCGATGACTCGCTCGTCGATGGGCGTCGTGGCGGCATAGTCGAAATACAGCGGCAGGGTTTCCATGGTTCAAGGCTCTCTGGCAGTTGTCGCCCCGGAAAGCAGGACGCTTCCCGATTCCTTGAGCGATAGTGCCTCAAACAACATAGAACCAATAATTATTAATTTTCATATTTATATGACTTTTTACCCGTGGCGCTCGCCACGGCTGAACTTCCCCACCACGCCACGCTTCAGAACAGATAACCCCTGTTGATGGAGCATCGACCATGCCCCGCCGGACCGATCGCAAGCACGGCGTACTGTTGCTCGATACCCGGGAGCACACTCCCGAGCATGAACGCGCGGTGCATCGCAAGCTGGCCGAACATCTCGCCGCGCTGCTGCTCACCGAGGTGGTGGAACAGCGCAGCGACGAGCACGATAGCCTCTATTACCTGCCCACCACGACCCTGATCGACCCGCTGCGCTACCAGGCGCTGGGTATCGTTTCGATCGCCGACTTCTTCGGCGGCCTGGTCAGCCAACCGTACATGGCGACCAAGGCGATTTCCCATCCACTGCCTGCGGGCGCCACCTTCCCCGTGGGCTGGAGCGACGATTTCGCCCGCCGCGCCAGTGATGCTCTGCTCAAGGGCTATACCGTGTTCAGTGTCGCCGACGCCCTCGCCGCCGCCCCCCTGCTCCTGCGCGATGGCCCGCTGCGCCTGAAACCGGTTCGCGCCACCGCCGGACGCGGACAGACGGTGATCGACGACATCGACCAGCTGGAAACCGAACTACGTCGCATGGATCCGGACGAACTGGCCCTCTGGGGCCTGGTCCTGGAAGAAAACCTGGGGGACGTCGAGACCTACAGCGTCGGCCAGGCGCTGGTGGCCGGAATCATCTGCAGCTACTACGGCGTGCAGCACCTGACCCGCGATCATCAGGGCGAAACGGTCTACGGCGGTTCCGACCTGGTCCTGGTGCGCGGCGACTACGACGAACTGCTGCAACTGGAACTGGAAGATCCGCTGCGCCTGGCCATTACCCAGGCGCGCACCTACGAGCAGGCCGCGTTCGCCGCCTTCCCCGGTTTTCTCGCGTCCCGGCGCAACTACGACGTGGCCCGCGGGGTCACCGCCGACGGTCATCTGCGCAGCGGCGTGCTGGAACAGTCCTGGCGCATCGGCGGCGCCAGCAGTGCCGAGCTGCTGGCCCTGCGTGCCTTCGCCGACGATCCGGCGCTGCAGCGGGTGCGGGCCTCTACCCACGAAGTGTTCGACGACAGCGCGTTACCCGCCGACGCGACGCTTTTCTACCAGGGGGATGACCGTGAAGTGGGACGAATCTGCAAATACGCGAGGATCCGCGACTATGACCATCCATAGCGAAAGCCTCGACATTCTCGTCGACGGCGAAAGCATCGCCGGCACCCTGCTCAGCCCCAGCCCCAAGGTGCCCGGCATCCTCTTCGTGCACGGCTGGGGCGGCAGCCAGCAGCGTGACCTGGCGCGGGCCAAGCACATCACCGGGCTCGGTTGCGTATGCATGACCTTCGATCTGCGCGGCCATGAGAAAACCGAAAGCCAGCGGCGCAGCGTCACCCGCGAGCAGAACCTGGCAGACCTGCTGGCAGCCTACGACAAGCTGGTCAGTCATCCGGCGGTGGATACCAGTTCGATCGCGGTGATCGGCAGCAGTTACGGCGGTTACCTGGCCACCCTGCTGACCCGCCAGCGCCCGGTGAAATGGCTGGCGCTGCGGGTCCCGGCGCTGTACTGGGACGACGAATGGAGCCTGCCGAAACAGGCGCTGGACCGTCAGCGCCTGTCGCAGTACCGCCTGATGACCCTGGGGCCGGGCGACAACCGCGCCCTGGCGGCGTGCGCGGAGTTTTCCGGCGACGTGCTGCTGGTGGAATCGGAGACCGACGACTATGTGCCGCATACCACCCTGATGAGCTATCGATCGGCGTTCGTCTGCGCCCATTCGCTGACCCACCGCATCGTCGATGGCGCGGACCACGCGCTGTCCAGCGACAGGAGCCAGAAGGCCTACAGTGCGCTGCTGACGGCGTGGGTCAGCGAGATGGTGATCGGGGCGCGGCTGGATCGTTATCCGCATCATTCGCCGTGGTATTCATGACCTGGGGGCCCCATCGCAGGCAAGCCAGCTCCTACAAGGAACGGTGTACGCCCTGCAGGCTGGCGGCCAGCGAAAACAACATCATCAGTGCCCCGTCACCTGCCGCCGATAATCACTCGGCGCCAGCCCGGTGACCTTGTGGAACACCTTGCGGAAAGCCCCTGGGTCCTGATAGCCCACGCCCCAGGCGATCTGGTCGATGCTGCGCCGGGTGAACTCGAGCATGCGACAGGCGCGTCCGACCCGCACCTGCTGGCAGTACTCGGTGGGCTTGAGCCCGGTGGCACTGCGAAAGCGCCGCAGGAAGGTGCGCTCCTCGAGCCCCGCGCATTCGGCCATCAGGGTCACGCTGACCTCCCGCGCGCCGGTGCTCTGCAACCAGTGCTGAACCTTCAGCACGGCCTCGTCGCCGTGGTCCAGGCGCGGGCTGAAACTGCTCCCCGCCGGCTTCACCCGCACCGGCTCCACGGCGAGAAAGCGCGCAGTCTCGGTGGCCAGGGTCTGGCCGAGAAAACGCTCGACCAGCTTCAGACCGACATCGGTCCAGGCCATCAACCCGGCACTGGTGATCACATCACCATCCTCCAGCAAGGGCAGGTTGGCCTCGACCCGCACCCGCGGAAAACGCTCGGCCAGCGACTGGGCGAAGTTCCAGTGGGTGGTCGCCGAGCGCCCATCCAGCACACCACTGGCAGCGATGAAGAACACCCCGACACAGACCGACACCAGCAAGGCGCCATCACCGTGCCAGTCGCGCAGTTGCTGGCGATAACGCTCCAGCAGTTCGGCCGTGGGCTCCTGGGTCAGGCTCGGCGGCACGATCATCACCCGCGGCTGGAAGCTGTTGCGCTGATGGCTGTCATGGCTTACCTGCAGCACGCCATCGCTGTCCTCCCAGTGACACACCCGCAGCGGGGCGCGCTGGGCCATGCCAAGGTCGGCGGCGAGACGGTTGGCCACGCTGAACAGGTCGGTCAGTCCGTAGACCGCGGCCATCTGCGCCCCGGGGTAGACCAGGATGCCGATTTCGGTGAAGTCGCCGTCGCAACTCATTGTCAGTTTTTCCCGTCAAATTGTCGGTCGTGCCAATCCGCAACGACGCCGGGCAAGCCTATAACTATCTGCCATCGCGTCACCACTCTCCGAAATGAGGAAACGTCATGAGCAAAAAGGCCCTGGTCATCATCGATATCCAGAACGATTACTTCCCCGGCGGCAAATGGACCCTGGCCAATGCCGACGCCGCCGCCGACAACGCGGCCAGGGCACTGGCCGCGGCACGGGCGCGGGGCGACCTGGTGATCCATGTGCGGCATGAGTTCGAATCCGCCGATGCGCCGTTCTTCGCCCCCGGTTCCGAAGGCGCGCGGATCCATCCGAAACTGGCCCCGCAAGGCGACGAGGCGGTGGTGCTCAAGCACAAGGTCAATGCCTTCCTCGACACCCCGCTGCAAAGCTTGCTGGAGCAACAGCGGGTCAGCGAACTGACTGTGGTCGGCAGCATGAGCCACATGTGCATCGACGCGGCGGTGCGTGCCGCCGCCGACCTCGGCTATCCGGTCAAGGTGCTGCACGATGCCTGCGCGACCCGCGACCTGGAGTTCGACGGCGTGACCATTCCGGCGGCCCAGGTGCATGCGTCCTACATGGCGGCGCTGGCATTCGCCTATGCCGAGGTGCTTTCCACCGAGGCGTGGCTGGCCGCCTGAGTCAGATCACCACATTGCGCACGAAGCAGGCGGCGACCTCGCCGTCATTGCGATAGCCGTGGGTGCGGTTGCTGGCGTAGGTGAAGAACTCGCCGGCAACCAGCTGGCGCGGTTCGCCGTCGATCAGCAGGGTCAGGCAGCCGGCGAAGACGAACACCTGTTCGCTGAAGCCTTCCGGATCGGCGTTGGTCTGGTAGAACTCGCCAGGCTCCAGGCGCCACTCCCACAACTCCACCTCACGCCGTGCCGGCGTACTGGCGAGCAATACCGCCTTGCTCCCCGGGTGCTCGCCGGCCCAGGCCAGTTCGTTGATGCGGCTGGAGTCACGGTTGTCCGGCGCCTTGATCAGATCGCTGAAAGCCACCCCGAGGGCTTCGGCGATCAGGTCGAGGGTCGACAGGCTGACGTTCTTCTCCCCCGCCTCGATCGCCACCAGCATCCGCCGACTGACCCCGGACGCCTGCGCCAGGGCGCTCTGGCTCAGGCCTGCGTCATGACGCAGGCGGCGCACGTTCTGGCTGACATGCTGGAGCACCGAGGCGCGATTGGAATCTTTATCCACTGGAATGCTCACTGAAGAGAGTTTGCGCAGTATACTGCCCACTTTTGTCGCGCATTGTGCGTCGCCTTTTCCTACGTGTGCAAGCCATGACTACCGATACCGCCACGCGCTCGCCCTCCACTTTCCGTCTGAGCAAGGCAGAACTGGTGCTGGTGTTCATCACCATGCTCTGGGGCGGCACCTTCCTCATCGTGCACAAGGTCATGACCGTCAGCGGTCCCATGTTCTTCGTCGGCCTGCGTTTCGCCGCCGCCGCGCTGTTCGTCGGCCTGACCTGCTGGCGCACCCTGCCCGGCCTGACCGCGCGCGAGCTCAAGGCGGGACTGTTGATCGGCGTGTCGATCATGCTCGGCTACGGCCTGCAGACCGTCGGCCTGCAGACCATCAGCAGCAGCCAGTCAGCCTTCATCACGGCATTGTACGTGCCCTTCGTGCCGATTCTGCAGTGGCTGGTGCTGGGGCGCCGGCCCGGCCTGATGCCGAGCATCGGTATCGCCCTGGCCTTCACCGGGCTGATGTTGCTGGCCGGGCCGAGCGGCGGCGCGGTGCATTTCAGTCCCGGCGAAATCGCCACCCTGGTCAGCGCCGTGGCCATCGCCGCGGAAATCATCCTGATCGGCAACTACGCGGGCACGGTCGATGTGCGCCGGGTCACCGTGGTGCAGTTGGCAACCGCCTCGGCGCTGTCGTTCATGCTGGTGGTGCCGACCCAGGAACGCCTGCCGGACTTTTCCTGGCTGCTGCTGGGTGCCGCCATCGGCCTCGGCGCCATGAGCGCGGTGATCCAGGTGGCAATGAACTGGGCGCAGAAGTCAGTCTCGCCAACCCGCGCTACGCTGATCTACGCCGGTGAGCCGGTGTGGGCCGGGATTGTCGGACGCATCGCCGGCGATCGCCTGCCAGGGCTGGCCCTGCTCGGCGGCCTGCTGATCGTCATCGCGGTGATCGTCAGCGAATTGAAGTTCGGAAAACGGCAGGAACAGCCGGCGACGAGCCCCGCCGACGAGAAGGAAGCTGATACCGGCTTATAGGGAAACAGCACGCTCGTCATGCGGAAACTGTTATAAGAAAAACGCTTTTTCTTACAATTCTTGTAGGATTCTGCGACAGCTTGCTGGTTGGTGATCACCCGGGCGGCACGTATGATTCCTTACAAATTTCCGCAGATCAGATATCTATGTCCTTGATAGTTCTACTGCTTCTGCCGTTCATTGGCAGTTGTCTGGCAGGCGTGCTGCCGCACAACGCACGCAACTCCGAGTCGCTGCTGGCCGGCATCGTCGCCCTCATCGGCACGGTGCAGGTGGCCATGCTGTATCCGCAGATCGCCGATGGCGGGGTGATCCGCGAGGAAATCCTCTGGCTGCCGAGCATGGGCCTCAACATCATCCTGCGCATGGATGGTTTCGCCTGGCTGTTCTCCCTGCTGGTCCTGGGCATCGGCACCCTGGTGTCGCTGTACGCGCGCTACTACATGTCGCCGCAGGACCCGGTGCCACGCTTCTTCGCCTTTTTCCTCGCCTTCATGGGCGCGATGCTCGGCCTGGTGATCTCCGGCAACCTGATCCAGATCGTGTTCTTCTGGGAACTGACCAGCCTGTTCTCGTTCCTCCTGATCGGTTACTGGCACCACCGCGCCGACGCCCGCCGCGGTGCCTACATGGCGCTGATGGTGACCGGGGCCGGTGGCCTGTGCCTGCTGGCGGGGGTGATCCTGCTCGGCCATGTGGTCGGCAGCTACGACCTGGACAAGGTCCTCGCTGCCGGCGACACCATCCGCGGCCACGCCCTGTACCCGGTCCTGCTGCCGCTGATCCTGCTCGGCGCCCTGAGCAAGAGCGCGCAATTCCCCTTCCATTTCTGGCTGCCCCACGCCATGGCGGCGCCGACACCGGTCTCGGCCTACCTGCACTCGGCGACCATGGTCAAGGCCGGGGTCTTCCTGCTCGCCCGCATGTGGCCGGTGCTGTCCGGCACCGAGGAATGGTTCTGGATCGTCGGCGGCGCCGGTGCCTGCACCCTGCTGCTGGGCGCCTACGCGGCGATGTTCCAGAACGACCTCAAGGGCCTGCTGGCCTACTCGACCATCAGCCACCTCGGCCTGATCACCCTGCTGCTCGGCCTGAACAGCCCGCTGGCGGCCGTGGCCGCGGTGTTCCACATCCTCAACCACGCCACCTTCAAGGCCTCGCTGTTCATGGCTGCGGGGATCATCGACCACGAGAGCGGGACCCGCGATATCCGCAAGCTCAGCGGCCTGTTCCGCCTGATCCCGTTCACCGCGACCCTGGCCATGGTGGCCAGCGCCTCGATGGCCGGGGTACCGCTGATGAATGGCTTCCTGTCCAAGGAAATGTTCTTCGCCGAGACCGTGTTCATCAGCTCCACCGCCTGGGTCGAGATGGCCCTGCCGGTGATCGCCACCCTGGCTGGGACCTTCAGCGTCGCCTATGCCCTGCGCTTCACCGTCGACGTGTTCTTCGGCCCGGTCGCCACCGATCTGCCGCACACCCCGCACGAACCGCCGCGCTGGATGCGCGCGCCGGTCGAGCTGCTGGTGCTGACCTGCCTGGTGGTCGGGATCTTCCCCGCGCAATCGGTCGGCCCGCTGCTGGCTGCCGCGGCGCTGCCGGTGGTCGGCGGCGAGTTGCCGGAATACAGCCTCGCGGTCTGGCACGGCTGGAACGCGCCGTTGATCATGAGCCTGATCGCCATGAGCGGCGGCATCCTCCTTTACCTGGTGCTGCGTACCCAGTTCCAGCACGGGCGCTTCCGCTACCCGCCGCTGATCGAGCGCCTCAACGGCAAGCGCCTGTTCGAGCGCGGCCAGGTCCTGCTGATGCGCGTCGCGCGTCGGGTGGAGCGCATCTTCACCACCCGCCGCCTGCAGAAACAGTTGTTCATGCTGGTGCTCGCCGCCTTCGTCGCCGGCCTGCTGCCGCTGCTGTTCCACGGCCTGAGCTGGGGCGAGCGGCCGAAGATTCCCGGCTCGGGGGTGTTCGTCATGCTCTGGCTGATCGCCATTGCCTGCGCCATCGGTGCCGCCTGGCAGGCCAAGTACCACCGTCTGGCGGCGCTGATCATGGTCGGCGTGTGCGGGCTGATGACCTGCATCACCTTCGTCTGGTTCTCGGCGCCGGACCTGGCCCTGACCCAGCTGGTGGTGGAAGTGGTCACCACCGTGCTGATCCTCCTCGGCCTGCGCTGGCTGCCACGGCGGATCGAAGGCGTGTCGCCGCTCGCCGGCTCCCAGGAGCGCGCGCGCCTGCGCCGTCTGCGCGACCTGATCCTGGCGGTGCTGGTGGGTGGCGGCATGGCGTTGCTGTCCTACGCCATGCTGACCCGGCCGACCCCGAACGTCATTTCCTCCTTCTACCTGAGCCGGGCGCTGCCGGAAGGCGGCGGTACCAACGTGGTCAACGTCATGCTGGTGGACTTCCGCGGCTTCGATACCCTCGGCGAGATCACCGTGCTGGTGGCCGTGGCCCTGGCCGTGTTCGCCCTGCTGCGGCGCTTCCGCCCCCCGCGGGAAAGCATCCAGTTGCCGGCACAGCAACGCTCGCTGGCGCCGGACATGGTCACCGACCTGGTCAACCCGCGGCATGCCGCCGACACCGCGCTGGGCTTCATGATGGTCCCGGCCGTGCTCGCGCGCCTGGTGCTGCCGATGGCCATGCTGGTGTCGATGTACCTGTTCATGCGCGGGCACAACCAGCCGGGCGGCGGCTTCGTCGCCGGCCTGGTGATGTCGGTGGCGTTCATCCTCCAGTACATGGTCGCCGGTACCCAGTGGGTCGAGGCGCAGATGAGCCTGCGGCCGCTGCGCTGGATGGGCACCGGGCTGCTCTGCGCGACCCTGACCGGGGTCGGCGCACTGGTCTTCGGCTACCCGTTCCTGACCACCCACACCGCGCACCTGCACCTGCCGCTGCTGGGTGACCTGCACGTCGCCAGCGCGCTGTTCTTCGATATCGGCGTATTCACCGTGGTGGTCGGCTCGACCCTGCTGATTCTCACCGCCCTGGCGCACCAGTCGGTCCGTGCCCACCGTCCGCAGCCGAAAGCCAGCCTGCCATCCAGTGAAGAAGGAGCCGCCTGATGGAAGAAGTCATCGCAATCGCCATCGGTGTGCTCACCGCCTCGGGGGTCTGGCTGATCCTGCGGCCGCGGACCTACCAGGTGATCATGGGCCTGTGCCTGCTGTCCTACGGCGTCAACCTGTTCATCTTCAGCATGGGCAGCCTGTTCATCGGCAAGGAGCCGATCATCAAGGACGGCGTGCCCCAGGACCTGCTCAACTACACCGACCCGCTGCCCCAGGCGCTGGTACTCACCGCCATCGTCATCAGCTTCGCCATGACCGCGCTGTTCCTCGTGGTGCTCCTGGCCTCGCGCGGCTTCACCGGCACCGACCACGTTGACGGACGGGAGCCCCAGGAATGAGCGGGATGCAACAACTGATCGTCGCCCCCATCCTCCTGCCGCTGCTGACCGCGGCCCTGCTGCTGTTGCTCGGCGAGAAACGCCGGCCGCTGAAGGCGCGGATCAACCTGCTGTCGACCCTCGGCGGCCTCGGCATCGCCATCAGCCTGCTGCTGTGGGTCAAGGACCAGGGCCAGGCCACCTCCATCGGCGTCTACCTGCCGGGCAACTGGGCGGCGCCGTTCGGCATCGTCCTGGTGTTGGACCGCCTGTCCGCGCTGATGCTGGTGCTCACCGGTGTGGTCGGCAGCAGCGCCCTGCTCTTCGCCCTGGCGCGCTGGGACCGGGCCGGGGCGAGCTTCCACGCGCTGTTCCAGATCCAGTTGATGGGGCTCTACGGCGCCTTCCTGACCGGCGACCTGTTCAACCTGTTCGTGTTCTTCGAGGTGCTGCTGGCGGCCTCCTACGGCCTGCTCCTGCACGGCTCGGGACGTTCGCGGGTCAAGGCCGGCCTGCACTACATCGCGATCAACCTGTTCGCCTCGTCGCTGTTCCTGATCGGCGCGGCGATGCTGTATGGCGTCACCGGCACCCTGAACATGGCCGACCTGGCGCTGAAGATCCCGCTGGTGCCGGAGGCCGACCGCGGCCTGCTGCATGCCGGCGCGGCGATCCTGGCCATCGCCTTCCTGGCCAAGGCCGGCATCTGGCCCCTGAACTTCTGGCTGGTGCCGGCCTACTCCTCGGCCAGCGCGCCGGTGGCGGCGCTGTTCGCGATCATGACCAAGGTCGGTTTCTATACCGTGCTGCGCCTGTGGACCCTGCTGTTTTCCGGGCAGGCCGGGGCGTCGGCGTTCTTCGGCGGGGAGTGGCTGGTGTATGGCGGCCTGGCCACCCTGGCCTGCGCCGCGGTGTCGATCCTCGCCGCGCAGCGCCTGGAGCGCATGGCCAGCCTGAGCATCCTGGTCTCCGCCGGCACCCTGCTGGCGGCCATCGGCTTCGGCCAGACCGCGCTGACCTCGGCCGCGCTGTTCTACATGGTCAGCTCGACCCTGGCACTGTGCGCGCTGTTCCTCCTCGCCGAACTGATCGAGCGCTCGCGCTCGGCCAACGAGCTGCCGCTGGACGACGACGGCGACGGCCTGCCCTCGCCACTGGAATCCCTGCAGCCGCCCAAGGGCATCAACCTCGACGACGAGCAGAAGGCCGTGGTCGGGCAGGTCATCCCCTGGACCATGGCCTTCCTCGGCTTCAGTTTCATCGCCTGCGCCCTGCTGATCATCGGCATGCCGCCGCTGTCCGGCTTCGTCGGCAAGTTCAGCCTGATCACCGCGCTGTTCAACCCGCAGGGCATGGGCGTGCCGGCGCAGCAACCGCTGTCGATCGCCGGCTGGACCTTGCTGGCACTATTGATCCTCTCTGGCCTGGCCTCGCTGATCGCCCTGGTGCGCCTTGGCGTGCAGCGCTTCTGGAAGCCCCAGGAGCGGCCGTCGCCGCTGTTGCGGATGTACGAATGCGTGCCTATCGTCGGCCTGCTCGGCCTCTGCGTGGTCCTCAGCCTGTGGGCCGAACCGCTGATGCGCTATGCCCAGGACACCGCCGCCAGCCTCGACGACCCGGCGACCTATATCGAAGCGGTGCTCGGCAGCCGACCGATTCCCGGCCCCACCACCCTGGACAGCGTCGGGCAGGTGCAACCATGAAACGACTGTTCCCCGCGCCGCTGCTGTCGCTGTCGCTGTTCGTCCTGTGGCTGGTGCTGAACCTCTCGGTGAGCCCGGGCAACATCATCCTCGCCGTGCTCCTGGGCATTCTCGCGCCGCTGCTGATGGCGCCGCTGCGACCGGTGCACGCGCACATCCGCAATCCATGGGCGATCATCCGCCTGATCCTGCGGGTCGGCATCGATGTGGTGGTGTCAAACCTGCAGGTGTTGTGCAGTGTCTGGCGCCTCGACCGCACGCCGCCGCGCTCGCGCTTCGTGCACATTCCCCTGGACCTGCGCGATGCCCACGGCCTGGCGGCGCTGTCGATGATCACCACGGTGATTCCCGGCACGGTGTGGTCGGAACTGGCCCTGGACCGCAGCGTCCTGCTCCTGCATGTGTTCGACCTCGACGACGAGGCGCATTTCATCGAGCACTTCAAGAGCACTTACGAACGTCCGCTGATGGAGATCTTCGAATGACCGGCCTGCTCGCCAATGCCATCGTCGCCAGCCTGTTCATCTTCGTCATCGCCATGGCCCTGACCCTGGTCCGGGTGTTCCGCGGGCCCTCGGCCCAGGACCGGGTGCTGGCGCTGGACTACC
Organism: Pseudomonas sp. zfem002; assembly: GCF_032621685.1. NCBI lineage: Bacteria > Pseudomonadati > Pseudomonadota > Gammaproteobacteria > Pseudomonadales > Pseudomonadaceae > Pseudomonas > Pseudomonas sp. zfem002. The sequence goes on from NZ_JAVYJH010000034.1 coordinate 15,905, forward strand.
TGTACATGCTGGGCATGCTGATGATGCTGGTGCTCGGTATCCGCTACGCCAGCGATACCTACTTCGAGGGGGCGCTGCTGATCGCCCTGTTCGGCTTCGTCGGCTCGTTCGCCCTGGCCAAGTTCCTTCTGCGCGGCGAGGTGATCGAATGAGCGCTCCGGTATTGCCGTTCTGGCTGGAAATCGTGGTGGCTGCGCTGATTCTCACCAGCAGCCTGTTCGCCCTCACCGGGGCCATCGGCATCCTGCGCCTGAAGGACTTCTTCCAGCGCATGCACCCGCCGGCACTGGCCTCGACCTTCGGTGCCTGGTGCGTGGCGCTGGCATCGATCCTGTATTTCTCGGGGCTGAAGGAAACGCCGGTGCTGCATGCCTGGCTGATTCCGGTGCTGCTGTCGATCACCGTGCCGGTGACCACCCTGCTGCTGGCCCGCACCGCGCTGTTTCGCAAGCGCATGGCGGGCGAGGATGTGCCGGGCGAGGTCAGCAGTCGCGAGCCACGCGACTGAGCCGCTTCACTCGCCTTCGCTCAGGCGCTGCAGTTCGCGCCTGACCATCGCCGCATACTCCGCGGGTTCGAGCTGATACAGCTGCCCGGCGACCCAGGTCAGCCATTGCCCGCGCAACTCGTCACGCCGCTCCAGCCACTGGCGGGCCTGCGCCTCGGCGCGGGCCTGGTGCTGCTGGTGGAATGCGCGGCGCCCGCTCACTCGCTGGCCTTGAAGGTCAGCTCGCCCTTGCGCCACTTCGCCGCCTTGGCGACAGCGGCCTTGAGGGTCTTGGACAGGCCTTCGCGCAGTTGCTCGTGGGCGGCGAACACCATGACCACGCCACGCCCTTCGCGAAACACGATGCCCTCGCCTTCCGGCACACTGACGAAGGCGTATTCGCCCAGGCCGTAGATGGTCAGCTTGATGTCACGAAAACGCACTTCGAACTTGCCACCTTCGCGGCTCGGCAGGACGGCGGCGCGAAAGTGATCGCCGACTTTCAGTTCCAGACGCTGCTTGTCGTCCACCACCAGCGCCTCGGCGGTGTCGATCTCGGCCATATACAGGCCATCGGGGCTTTGCTCGACGATATAGACGTACTGCGACTGGAACTGTTTGACCAGTTTGCCGCGAAGATCTCCCAGCACGAACAGGGCGTGCATATCCAGGTTGCTGACTGCCAAATGAAAAATCCTCAAAAACCGAAATCACACCGACGCCCGTGGTGAAAATCTCCCACGGGCATGCCGTACTTCACGAATACGAAGTCCGAAAGACTAATGAGTTGGAGCAAATAAGTAGTGGCCTGAAGGCATCTCGCCTTGTGGGAAACAACGAATTTCCCTGCCAGCCAATGTCCGGTGGCAATCGTCTGATCGACTTTTCACAGTGAAAATTCCGTTTTCCACCGCCACTCGACGGCGCCAGGCGACCTGTGAACGATAGCCCCGCTGCGTCGGAGAGGGAACGGCCCACCGCACAGGGAAAGGAATATGCACGAAAACACGGAAACCCGTCGAGGGTTCCGTGCTGTTTGGAGGTGAGAAATTTCTGTGGTGCGAGCTGTTACAGGATCGTAAACCTGCGTTGAACATGCTGGCCTCATCGCTGGCAACGCCAGCTCCTACAGGTCGCGTGCACGCCGCGGACCCTGTGGGAACTGGCGTTGCCGGCGATGAAGCCGGCATGTTCAACGCCCGCCGGGCATCTTCTCCGGCCGGTAACCCAGGCGCAGACCGCCCCAGTGCCGGCCATCCACCTTGATCGGCACCGACAGGTCATGCATCAGCTCGCCGGTGTCGCGGGTGTAGGTCTGCAGCAGCAGTCGCTGCTGATGGCTGCCGCAGCGAATCCCGGTACGGTCGTCGAACTTGCGCTTGCTGCGGTTGTGCGCGGTGTCGGTGGCTTCGTCGCCGGTCAGCGCCTGGTTGAAGGCGTTGTTGTGGGTCGGCACGTAGCCCTGCTGGGTACAGGCGATGACATAGACCAGGCCTTCATGCTCGCGCAGCAACGGCTCCTGGATCCCCGGCAGGACCTGGTCGGTGTACTGGTCGAAACGGGTGCGATAACGCGCCGGGCGTGTGCCCGGCAGCAGTTGGTACTGACGGTCGAACAGATCGTCGTGACTGACTCGCCCGCTGCGGATATCCGCCTCGAAGCGCTCGCCGATCTCCTGCGCACCGCGCAGGGCCAGGTCGAAGACCCGCTGGTGATACTCGTCCAGGCCCACTTCGGCGAGGCGCTCGCTGATACCTTCGGCCTGCCCTTCCATCTGTACCGCGGCCTGGGCCAGACGCTGGGTCTGCTGGTCGCTGACCGCCAGGTCGCCGCGCATCTGCTCGACCGCCTGGAACAGCGCGTCCAGCTGTGTGCGGGTGGTTTCGGTGCCGCCGGCGATCTCGGTGATCTGCGACTCCACCGAGGCCGCGAGACCGGCGATGCTGTCGAGCTGTTCGCCGGTGTGCTCGACCTGGCCGACACCGTTGTGCAGATCGGTCGACAGCGCGCGGATCTGTTCCACCACCTGGGCGGTGCGTTGCTGGATTTCCGCGACCATCAGGCCGACTTCCTCGGTGGCGCTGGCGGTGCGCCCGGCCAGGCCGCGGACCTCGTCGGCGACCACGGCGAAACCACGCCCGTGCTCGCCGGCGCGGGCCGCCTCGATGGCGGCATTGAGCGCCAGCAGGTTGGTCTGGCTGGCGATGGCCTGGATCACCAGGGTGACCCGGGCGATATCCTCGCTGCGCTGGTGCAGGGCCTCGATCAGTTCGCGGCTTTCGTTGGCGCGGGCACTGAGCAGGTGCATCAGCTGGATCGACTCGGCCAGCACCGTGCGCCCGGCGGCACTGCTTTCATGGGCCTGCTGCGCGGCGACCAGGGCGTCGCGGCTGAGCTGCGAGGTGACTTTCTCGGTGCCGATCATCACCTCGGCGCTCTGCACGATGCGCGCCGCCGAACCGAGTTGGGACTGCAGTTTTTCCGCCAGTTGCCGCACCGAGTAGGACACTCCGGCGGCCGACAGGGCGTTGTGGCTGGTGCTCTGGGCCAGGTCGCGGGTGAGCTCGGCCAGCGGGTCGCGCGTCACCAGCGGCGCCGGACGCGGGCGCGCGCGCAGGTGCGGCAGCCACAGGGCCAGCAGGACCAGCGGCAGGCAGAACCAGAACGAGATACCGGCAAAGGCCATGGCCGCCAGCACTACCACCACTACCAGGCTCTGCAGCACCAGGCCGGACCAGCCGCGCGTGACCTTCGGCGAAGTGTCCGCTTGTGCCAGGCTGGCTGGCAGAGATCCTTCTCGCATCATGACGCTGGCTCCGCGTTGTTATTGTCGGGCCATTAAACGCCACTACAACGCTATTAGCCATGCTCCCTTCGGCGTAGGCCGACCCAGCCTTGATGCAGGACAATTTGTTCCAGGCGCGCAAAAACGAAAGCCCCGGGTGCGTGGCCCGGGGCTTTGCGAAGACGCTGCGGGATCAGACCTGACGCAGGTGCTTGTCCAGTTGCTCGTGACGCTCCTGCGCCTCGATGCAGTACTTGGTGGTCGGGCTGATCAGCAGGCGCTTGAGGCCGATCGGCTCGCCGCTGTCGTCGCACCAGCCGAAGCTGTCGTCGGCGATCCGGCCCAGGGCCATTTCCAGCTGCGGCAGCAGGCGCTGGTCACGCTCGATGGCGTTGACCAGCCAGTGGCGCTCTTCTTCGACCGAGGCGGCGTCGGCAGGATCGGCCGGCGTGTCCAGGCTTTCGATGGTTACACGGCTCGCCTCGATGCGCTCCTGGGTCTCGACTTTCATCGACTTCAGCAGCTCGGCGAAGAACGCCAGTTGCTCGGCGTTCATGTAGTCATCGGCCGGCATGGCCAGCAACTTTTCCTTTGTCATTGATATCTCTAATAAAAAATTACGTGCATTTAGACGAATCGGGGGCCGCGGCGACAGCGTCGCCAGCAGCGGAATTCTTCAAGCACCATCCGGCACTCAATTTACAGGGGGCGGCAGTCTAAGGCCGAGCCTCATGCCGGGCAACAGAAATGACTGCGGTTTTGTCCGAAAAGCCCCTTATCCCCGACAACATGGCGCGGGGGCAGCGTTTATAGCAAAAAACGCAGGCCCGGGTGAAGCACGGCAAAGGCCGCTCATCCGAGCAACTGGCTCAATACCGCACGCAACTTGCCGGGTTTGACCGGTTTGTTGAGCAGTGGCGCACCCAGGCGCTGCATGGCCCGACGGCTCTGGTCGCTGCGGTCGGCGGTGATCATCACGGCGGGAATGGCACTGCCGAAGTGCTTGCGCAGGTCACGCACCACCTCGCAGCCGGTGACCCCGTGATCGAGGTGGAAGTCCGCCAGCACCAGCTCCGGCGCCCGGCCCTGGAGAACCTGCAGGGCGGCTTCGCGATCGGTCGCGGTGAGCACTTCGCAGCCCCACTGGCCGAGCAGCGCGGCCATGCTCTGGAGGATGCTGGTTTCGTTGTCCAGCACCAGCAGGCGGCGGCCCGGCAACGGATCACCGAGGGCCGGCAGCGGCAGCGCGGGTGCGACCACCGGACGCGGGGCCTCGCACGACAAGGGCACGTCGATGCTGAACACCGAGCCGCGCCCCGGCCAGGAACGTACCTGCACCGGGCAGTCGAGGATCCGCGCGATGCGCTCGACGATCGCCAGACCCAGGCCAACGCCCTTGCGGTCGGCGGCGCGGCCGACATCCAGCTGGTTGAATTCGAGGAAGATCGAGTGCAGGCGATCGGCGGCGATACCGCGTCCGCTGTCCCACACCTCCAGGCGCAGCACCTGGCCGCGCCGGCGCGCACCGAGGAGGATGCCGCCACGTTCGGTATAGCGGCAGGCATTGCTGAGGAAGTTGCGCAGGATCCGCGTCAGCAGGCGGATATCGCTGCGGATCATCCAGGCGCCGTGGCGCACCCGCAGGTTCAGCCCGGCGGCTTCGGCCACCGGCTGGAACTCCGAGGCCAGCGGGCCGAGCAGTTCGTCGAGGTGATAGAGGTCGAGGTCCGGCTTGATCGCCGCCTGGTCCAGGCGGGAAATGTCCAGCAGGTCGGTGAGCAGGTCTTCGGCGCCTTCCAGGGCCTGGTGCGCACGCTCCACCAGCAGTTGCTCGGCGGCCGGCAGGCTGCGCTCGCGCAGGGTCGAGATGAGCAGGCGCGCGGCATTCAGCGGCTGCAGCAGGTCATGGCTGGCGGCGGCCAGGTATTTGTCCTTGCTGCGGTTGGCGGCCTGGGCGGCATCGCGGGCCTCGATCAGCTGGTTGGTGCGTTCGGCGACGCGCTGTTCCAGTTCGTCGTTGAGCTGCTGCAGGCGTTCCTGGCTCAGCTTGCGCTCGGTGATGTCGGCGACGAAGCCTTCCACCACGCCCTCCTCGTCCGGGCGCAGGAGCAGGTTCATCAGCACGTCCACGGCACTGCCGTCCTTGCGCTGCAATTGCGTCTCGTAGCCCAGCAGCGCGCGCTCGCGCTGCAGTTCCTGGGCGATGGCCAGCAGCTCCTGTTCGCCACCGACGAACAGGTGCCCGGCCAGATCGGTACGGGCCAGCAGCAGTTGCTGCGGATCGGCGTAGCCGAGCATCCGCGCCATGGCCGGGTTGGCCGCGCGCAGGCCGTCTTCCAGGCTGGCCTGGAAGATCCCGTGCACGGCGTGCTCGAACAGCCAGGTGTAGCGGTTGCGTTCGGTTTCCAGCTCGTCGAGACGCGCCGCCAGCTCCGGGTAGTGGCTCTTGCGCACGGTGTGGTTGCTCAGCCCGAGCAACCCGGCCAGGGCGTCGGAGCCGGGGTCAGAGAGCCTCGCCATAGACCACCTCGACATCACGCTGGCTCGAGGCACGCGGGTTGGTGAGGATGCACGGGTCGTCCATGGCGTGCTGCGAGAGGAACGGGATGTCGCTGCCGCTGACGCCGTGCAGGCCGAGGGTCTCGTGGAAGCCGACGGCGTGCTTGAGGGCGATCAGGTGTTCCACCAGGCGCTGGCGGATCTGGTTGTGGTTGAGGCCACGGCAATCGATGCCGAAGGTCTCGGCGATGACCTTGAAACGGTCCGGCGCAGCGCTGTAGTTGAACGCCACCACATGCTCCACCAGCACCGCGTTGCACAACCCGTGAGGCAGGTCGAGGAAGCCGCCGAGGCTGTGGGACATGGCGTGCACCGCGCCCAGGATGGCATTGGAGAAGGCCAGCCCGGCCTGCATGCTGCCGAGCATGATCGACTCGCGCAGGGCGATGTCGTTGGGGTTGGCGATCATCTGCACCAGGTTGCCGTTGATCAGGCGCATGGCTTCCAGGGCATGGGTATCGGTCAGCGGACCGTGGCCGGTGGAGACGAACGCCTCGATGGCGTGGACCAGGGCATCGATGCCGGTGCAGGCGGAGAGGAACGGGTCCATGCTCAGCGTGGTTTCCGGGTCGATCAGCGACACGTCGGGGACCACCGCCTTGCTGACGATGGAGAACTTCATGCGTTCCTGCTGGTTGGAGATGATCACGAACTGCGAGACATCCGCCGAGGTGCCGGCGGTGGTCGGGATCAGGATCAGCGGCGGGCTCGGCACGCGGATGGTGTCGACCCCTTCGAATTCGAGAATGTGCCGGCCATGGGCGACCACGATGCCGATGCCCTTGGCGCAGTCCATCGGGCTGCCGCCGCCGACCGCGACGATGACGTCGCACTGCTCGCTGCGGTAGCGCTCGGCGCCGTCCATCACTTCTTCGACACGGGGATTGGGCGAAACCTGGCTGTACAGGGCGTAGTCGATGCCCTGGGCCTGCAGGCTGGCCTCGACATCGGCGACCCAGCCGGCGGCGATGACGCCCGGATCGCTGACCAGCAGGACCTTGCGCGCGCCGAAGGTGCGGGCGTAGTTGGCGACGTGATGACGGCAGCCGGCGCCAAAGATGATTTCGGGGGAAACGAACTTGCGCAACTGGCTCAGATTCGGGCTCATACAACGCCTTCTTGTTCTTTTCGGGATAGCGCCAGCCTAAAGCAATGAGGAGGGAATGCAATGCGACCCTGGCAAAGGCAGCGCCGGTCGCAATGCGACCGGCGCCAGAGGGATCAACGGTTGGCGAAGTACATCGTCACTTCGAAACCGATACGCAGATCAGTGAACGCAGGTTTTTTCCACATAGGTCCATCCTCTTCTGGCACCGCGCTATAGCGGTGCGTCTAGTGATACACCGTTTCCGGTGCGGGGCGAATGCTACTTTGGAACGGTTTTACGACAACAACACACGTGCCTCGCGCGGCCCCTGTAGGAGCGTGGCTTGCCCGCGAAAGGACGGCAAAGCGGTCCCCGATAGCGGTGCAGCCTGGGACCGCTTTGCGGCCCTTTCGCGGGCAAGCCGCGCTCCTACAGGGGTTTGCGGGGTTAGAAGAAGCCCAGCGGGTTGATGTCGTAGCTGACCAGCAGGTTCTTGGTCTGCTGGTAGTGGTCGAGCATCATCTTGTGGGTCTCGCGACCGACACCGGATTTCTTGTAGCCACCGAACGCGGCATGGGCCGGGTACAGGTGGTAGCAGTTGGTCCACACGCGACCGGCCTTGATCCCGCGGCCCATGCGGTAGGCACGGTTGATGTCGCGGGTCCAGACGCCGGCACCGAGACCGAATTCGGTGTCGTTGGCGATGGCCAGGGCCTCGGCTTCGTCCTTGAAGGTGGTCACGCCGACCACCGGGCCGAAGATCTCTTCCTGGAACACGCGCATGCCGTTGTGGCCCTTGAGCAGGGTCGGCTGGATGTAGTAGCCGCTGGACAGGTCGCCGGCCAGTTGCTCGGCGTTGCCGCCGCTGAGGATTTCCGCGCCCTCTTCACGGGCGATCTGCAGGTACGAGAGGATCTTGTCGTACTGCTGCTCGGACGCCTGGGCGCCAACCATGGTCTCAGTGTCCAGCGGGTTGCCGCGCTTGATCTGTTTGACCTTCTTCAGCACTTCCTGCATGAACTGCGGGTAGATGGATTCCTGGACCAGCGCGCGGGACGGGCAGGTGCACACTTCGCCCTGGTTGAAGAACGCCAGGACCAGGCCTTCGGCGGCTTTCTCGATGAACGACGGCTCGGCCTGCATGATGTCTTCGAAGAAGATGTTCGGCGACTTGCCGCCCAGCTCGACGGTGGACGGAATGATGTTCTCCGCCGCGCATTTCATGATGTGCGAACCGACCGGGGTCGAGCCGGTGAAGGCGATCTTGGCGATGCGTTTGCTGGTGGCCAGGGCCTCGCCGGCTTCGCGACCGAAGCCCTGGACGATGTTCAGCACGCCCGGCGGCAGCAGGTCGCCGACCAGCTCGATGAACACGGTGATCGACAGCGGCGTCTGCTCGGCCGGCTTGAGCACGATGCAGTTGCCGGCAGCCAGGGCCGGGGCGAGTTTCCAGGCGGCCATCAGCAGCGGGAAGTTCCACGGGATGATCTGCCCGACCACGCCCAGCGGTTCATGGAAGTGATAGGCGGCGGTATTGTCGTTGATCTCGGCGGCGCTGCCTTCCTGGGCGCGGATGCAGCCGGCGAAGTAGCGGAAATGGTCGGCGGCCAGCGGCACGTCGGCGTTGAGGGTTTCGCGGATGGCCTTGCCGTTGTCCCAGGTCTCGGCCAGGGCCAGGACTTCCAGGTTCTGCTCGATGCGGTCGGCGATCTTCAGCAGGATGTTCGAGCGATCCTGTACCGAGGTGCGGCCCCAGGCATCGGCGGCGGCGTGGGCGGCATCCAGGGCCTTGTCGACGTCAGCGGCGTTGGAACGCGGGAATTCGGCGATCGGCTGGCCGTTGACCGGAGAGGTGTTGCTGAAGTACTGGCCGCTCAGCGGCTGGACGAATTCGCCACCGATGTAGTTGCCGTAACGGGGCTTGAACGAAACGATGGCATCCGGGCTGCCGGGAGCTGCGTAGATCATGGTGAAGGGCCTCTGCTGAGCGGCGCCCGTCGTGGATGACGGGCAGTGACTGGATCTTAGTCAGCCGCGCGGGCGCGACGAATCAGCCCTTGGCAGGGAACCGCTACTCATTTGGTAGTAGGGGAAAAGCCGGGGCCCGCGGGCCCCGGAACGCGGCATCAGACACTCAGGAACAGCTGTTGCGCGCTGCTCTTGTCGATGCGGCTGCGATACACCTCGATGATCGCCTGGTTGCTCTGCGTGGCCATGGCCTGTGGCCCGCGGTCATAGCGCTGCTCGCGGGTCTTCAGGTGCGCGGCGCTGAAGTCGCCGACCTGGGCGTCGGCGCTGGCATAGTGGAAATGCGCGTACCACAGCGGACTGCCGTCCTTGTCGCGGATCACGAACTCCTGCAGGTAGTCCTGGGCGAAGCCCTTGCGCTTGGCCAGGGCGACCCGTTCCCCTTCCCTGGCGATGACGACTTCGTCCTGGCTGCGCAACCAGGCGATCTGTCCCACGGTGGGCGCCTGGCGCTTGAGGATCTCGACCCGCAGGCGCCGCCCCTCCTCACGCATTTGCGTGGCCTTGGTGTTGAGCAACGCGCACTGGCGGGCGGCATCGATGCCCGCAGCCGAATCATCGGTGGCGTTTTCCCGGGTCAGGGCTTCCTGGATCTGCTGCGCCAGGGCATCGAGGGGGCGCGCCTGCTGGACCAGGATGTCCTCGATATCGGCGCCGACGTTGGCGCTCTTCGCCTGGCTGCGCACCTTGGCGATGCGCCGCTCGGCATTGTTGAGCAGCGGCGTCGAGCGGCGGACCAGGGTGGCCAGGGCCGCCGGCGTCGGTGTCGCCGGTTCGCCGCGCACCTCGCCGACCGGCTGCCATACTCCCGGCTCCGCACTCTCTTCGTAGCGCGCCAGCTCGCTGTTGTCGATCGGGTCGACCACCACCACGGTTTCCGGCCGATCGCCCTCGGGCTTGCGTCGCGAACCGACCACCACCCCGCGGTTGCGCGTGCGGATCAGAACCTGCTTGCGTCGTTCCGGTGCGGCGGCCGCCGGCGTGTCACTGTGCTCCGGCACCATCTGCAGGCGCCTGGCCAGTTCGTCCTGCGCCTCGCGCTGCAGCCGTTCGAGGATGCCGTTGAAGTCGTCCAGCGCGGGGGCGTTCTCGGCCTTGCGTGGCAGGGCGCGGTACAGCCGGGTGCTCTCCAGGGCGAAGTCCAGGCGACTGACCACGCTGTCGAGAATCTCCAGCTGCTCCGACTCGCTGAAGGCATCCTTCAGGTCCAGGCTGTCGCGCATGCTCAGCGCGGTTCGCGCCGCCAGCAAGGCGCTGTAGAGCACGCCGTAGTCGCCGCTGCGTTCCACATCGAGAATCAGCGCCGAACGCAGGCTGAGGTCCACCGACACCCAGGAACGCAGGCTCGGCTCGTTGTTCAACAGCTCCGCCGCCTTGTCCGCCAGCGCCGGCCCGCCGGGCAGAATGTCGCGCAGTTGCCGGCGCATGTCGGCGATCACCGCATGGCAGGCCAGCAGTTCGTCGACGTCGCGGCGCGCCTGACGGCAGGCGTCCATCATCCGCCGCATCTTGTCCACCTGCTCCGGCGCCTGCTCTTCCTCCGGCGAGGCCGCCGGGCGCAGGTCGCGCATGATCGCGTGGCGCTCGCTGAACCAGGAATGCAGTACGTAGGCCAGTTGCGCATGGGTGCCGGCACGGTCGTAGAGGTTGCGCGCATGCATGCGCTTGAACTCCGGCTGCGCCTTCAGTTGCTGCAGCTCGCGCAGGTTGTCGTCGAACTCGAGCAGCAGGCGGTCCTGTTCGCGCAGGTCCTCGGCATATTTTTCCAGGTGGGCGATCGACGGCTGTGCCTGGCGCGCGGCCTCCTCCAGATCGTCCTGTACCCGTACCGAAGACTCCAGGCGGCGCGAGAGCAGCGCGGTGTGTTTCTCTTCCAGTTGGAGAACGCGCTGGCGATTGCTCTCGCGCAGTTGTGCGATACGCCGGTTGACCGGCATGCCGCCGCGCAGGCGCAGGCCGAAATCCAGCTGCCAGCGACCACCGCCGGTGTCGCGCACCCAGGGCCCGAGGTTGCCGTCGAGATCGACCAGGCGCGGCCCGTCGGCGTCGATGGCCAGCTGGTACACCGCGCCGTCCAGCGCGGCCCACCAGCTCTGCTGATGGCGGTACAGCCCCTGGTAATCGCCGGCGTCCTGCGCTTCGCCGAGTTGCCCGGGCGCGATCTCGCGGCGAAAGCCCGCCAGGGCGTCGCGCTGCGCCGCGCTGAGCACCGCGCTGCCCCAGCCGAACGTCGGCCACTTCGAGGGTTGCGGCGAGGCCAGCAGCATCGGCTCGATGCGTATCGTGTCGGGCGCGCCCGGGGTTGGCAGCGGGGCGCTTTCCCGCTCCAGCGTGGAGACCGGTTCAGGCAGCAGCAACAGCGCCAGGTTGAGCAGCAACTGGCGCAGATCGCTGGCCTGCCCCGCACCGTCCGGCGCGGCGAGCAACTGGCGCAGGCTGGTGAACAGCGGCAGCATCCAGGCCGCCTTGACCAGCGTGCCGTTGAAGAACGGCAGCACGGTATTGAACATCAGCCAGCCCAGCTCCTCGTAGCCGAGCCAGCGGCTGGCGCTGCTCGACAGGGTTTCCCGACGGGCGCGCTCGATCAGCTCGCGGGCGCAGGACTGATAGAGCTGTTCGGCCAGGTTGCCCTGCAGCACCGCCTCGCCCAGCTTGGCCAGCGCCGGCACGCTGAACAGGGAGAACTCGTCGCCGGGGAAGAAGCGCACGACATGCGGCTCGGCGAAACCGCCATGGGCGTAGATCGGTTGGCGCGCCTCGGGCAGGCGCTGGAGGATGTCGTCCTGCAGTTCACCGGTCTTGCACAAGGCCTGGAAGAAGGCCTCGCGACTGGCGAATTCGCGCAGCGCCTGACGGTGCAGGGGGCGATAGAGCAGACAGGGGCCCTTGCCCACCTCCGGCGCCTCGATCAGCCAGGCATTCTGCGCCACATCAGGGCTGGCACCGGAGCGGGCGATGAACGACAGCGGTCTGATCACCGCGTCACGCGGGGTCCGGTTGATGGGCAGGAACAGCTCGTCGAGACGGCGCAGGCTCTCGGCGCTGAGGGCCGCGGGATCGCGCAGGCGGGTTTCCAGGGCCAGCAGCGGCACCTGTTCGCAGAGCTGCTGGCTGAAGCGCCGCTGGCGCACCTCGCGCTCGCTGTGCTCGTCAAGCAGCAGGCGCTGCAACAGCGGCGGATACTGCCCTCCCACATCGAGCCGGGTCACCAGGTCCTTCAGATACTCCACCGTCAGCCAGTCCGGCAGGGCGGCGCCGGCGAGGCTGTGCAGGCTGACCGAACCGGCGCGCAGCACCGCCAGGTTGGCCAGGGCGAACTGCATCGGGCTCATGCGCACCACCTGCACTTCACCCTCCGCCACCACATCGCCGCCGTTGCCGCCGGCCACCGCGGTGACCTGGCGGTTGACCAGTTGCAGATCGTCGAGATCCGGCAGCGGTCCCTGCGGATGTTCCTTGCGCAGCGCGTCGAGGAGCTTTTCCCGGGCGAACTCGAAGGCATCCGGGACACCGTCGAGAAACGACGTGCCGTTGCCATCCTGTTGCAGCGAGGCCAGGCGCAGCAGTCGTCCGGCGTAGTCGCGGCGCTGGGCCTCGCCGGCCTGGCCCAGCCAGCTCGGCAGCTGCAGGCGAAAACGCTCGCGCATCTCGCGCTGGCTGGCCTGGCAGACGCCCAGCAGCGAACTGGCCTCGTCCAGGCGCTGGAGCAGCGAGTGCATCGCGCTCATCCCGGGCAAGGCCGGCAGTTGCGCCAGCGCGCCGATCAGTTCCTGCTGCTGCTCGCGCAACAACAGGGCCTGGGCCAGGAACACCGGGCCAGGTGCCGGATACTCGCGCAACAGCAGCCCATCGCCCTGCGCCTTGCAGCGACTGACCAGCGCGGCGCCCAGGGCCTGGCGCGAGTCGAAGCGCTGCAACGCACCGCTGAGGGTGAACAGCAGCGCCATGTTGCGCTGCAGTTGCGGCACCTCGCGCTCGATGAGAATGGCGCTGGCCAGTTCCGGGTCGAGGCCCTGTTCGGCGCAGGTGGCCTGTCCCAGCAGGCTGAGCTTCACCTCGACGAGGTTGTTGAGCAGGGCGCGGTCCTGCGCCTTGGGAAAACTGGCGATGACCCGCGCCGTCGCCGCTTCCAGGCTGTCCAGGCTGCCGTCGCGAAACTGCTGGTCGATCACCGCCGTGCATTGCTGGTGCAGGTAGGTGGCCAGCCAGTGCAGCGGGGTGCCCTCGCCGTGACGCGCCACCTCCCAATATTCGTACAGCGCCTGCTGGTAGGTGGACAGCAGGTACGGCGCGCTTTCGTTGATCAGCGCCTGCACCGCGACCACGTCGACCTTGCTGCGAAACGGTGTTTCCGCGCCCTTGAAGAAACTCAGGTAGTCGCTGTCGACATCCAGGGCCAGCGGCGTGTTTTCGCAGAAACACTCGATCAGCACATCGGCCAGCTCATCGACCCGCGGCGTACCGCTGGCGTCGAAGCGGTAGAGCAGCAGCGCCGAGAGATCCTGTTCCTTGATACCGCGCAGGTGCCACTGTTCGAAGAGCAGGCACCAGGCCACGTCGCGCAGCGACGGACGCCAGGCGAAACGGTGGGCGATGGGGCCGCAGAACGGCGTGTTCAGGACCATTTGCCCGAAGGGCGATGGACTGAGGGTCATATGCGAGCTTCCTTGTGTCGAATGGAAGCGGCATTTCAATCGGCGGGAATGGGTGAATGGCGGTACATCTTGCTGGGGCAAGCAGCCCGAAGGCCCCTGCCGGCGCTGGCTTGCCAGCGCCGGCAGGGGGGATGAGGCCCAGGCGCGCCTCAGCGATCCTCGAACTGCGCCTCGCGCTTGGCGATGAACGCGGCCATGCCTTCCTTCTGGTCATGGGTGGCGAAGGCCGCATGGAACACCCGGCGCTCGAAGCGCACGCCTTCGCTCAGGGTGACTTCGAAGGCACGGTTCACCGACTCCTTGACCATCATCGACACCGGAATCGACTTGCTGGCGATCACTGCCGCCACTTTCAGCGCTTCGTCGAGCAGTTCGGCCTGCGGCACGATGCGCGCCACCACGCCGGCCCGCTCGGCTTCCTCGGCGCCCATCAGGCGGCCGGTCAGGCACAGTTCCATGGCCTTGGCCTTGCCCACCGCGCGGGTCAGGCGCTGGGTGCCGCCCATGCCCGGCAGCACGCCGAGGTTGATTTCCGGCTGGCCGAACTTGGCGTTGTCCGCGGCGAGGATGAAGTCGCACATCAGTGCCAGCTCGCAACCACCACCGAGGGCGAAGCCGGACACCGCGGCGATCATCGGCTTGCGCCGGTTGGCCACGCGGTCGCAATCGCTGAACAGGTCGTCGGTGTAGATCTGCGGATAGGTCAGTTCGGCCATTTCCTTGATGTCGGCACCGGCGGCGAAGGCCTTGGCCGAGCCGGTGATGACGATGCAACCGATGTTGGCGTCGGCCTCGCAGGCATCCAGCACCTGGTTCAGTTCACCGATGATCTGGCGGTTCAGGGCATTCAGCGCCTGCGGCCGGTTCAGGGTAACCAGGCAGACCCGGTCACGGTTTTCCACGAGGATGGTTTCGTACGTCATGAGCTGCTCCGTTCAGAGATTGCGCGCAATGACCATGCGCTGAATGTCGCTGGTGCCTTCGTAGATCTGGCAGACCCGCACATCGCGGTAGATCCGCTCCAGCGGAAAGTCGCTCAGATAGCCATAACCGCCGAGCGTCTGCAAGGCATCCGAACAGACCTTTTCAGCCATTTCCGAGGCGAAAAGCTTCGCCATCGAGGCTTCCACCAGTGCCGCGCGTCCGGCATCGCGCAGGGCCGCGGCATGATGCACCATCTGCCGGGCCACGGCGATACGGGTCGCCATGTCGGCGAGACGGAAGGCCACGGCCTGGTGCTCGATCAGCGGTTTGCCGAAACTTTCGCGCTCGCGGGCGTAGTCACGGGCCACTTCGAAGGCCGCACGGGCCATGCCCACCGACTGCGCGGCGATACCGATGCGCCCGCCTTCCAGGTTGGCCAGGGCGATCCTGTAGCCCTCGCCCTCCTCGCCCAGGCGATTGGCCAGCGGCACGCGGACCTCGTCGAAGACGATCTGGCAGGTGTCGGAGGCATGCTGGCCGAGCTTGTCCTCGACCCGCGCGACCTGGTAGCCGGGGCTGTCGGTGGGCACCAGGAAGGCGGTGATGCCGCGCTTGCCCGCCGCCGGATCGGTGACGGCGAAGACGATCACCAGCCCGGCATTGCTGCCGGAGGTGATGAACTGCTTGCAGCCGTTGAGCACGTAGTGGTCGCCATCACGGCGGGCGCGGGTCTTCAGGCTGCTGGCATCGGAGCCGGCCTGCGGCTCGGTGAGGGCGAAGGCGCCGAGCATGGCGCCGCTGGCCAGCGGGGTGAGGAAGCGCGCCTTCTGCTCGTCGTTGCCGAACTTGAGGATCGGCACGCAGCCCACCGAGTTGTGCACGCTCATGATGGTGGAGCAGGCGCCGTCACCGGCGGCGACTTCCTCCAGGGCCATGGCGTAGGCCAGGTAGCCGGTGTCGCAACCGCCCCACTGCTCCGGCACCAGCATGCCGAAGAAGCCCATGTCGGCCATCTCGGCCATGGCTTCCGTGGGGAAGCGATGCTCGCGGCTCCATTGCTCGGCGAACGGCCGCAGGCGTTCCTGGGCGAATTGCCGGGCGGCATCGGCGATCTGTTGTTGCTCATCGTTGACCAGCATGATTCACCTCAATCCACCAGCTCGACAGCCATGGCCGTGGCCTCGCCACCGCCGATGCAGATCGCCGCCACGCCGCGGCGCTTGCCCTTCTGGCGCAGGGCCGAGAGCAGGGTGACGAGGATCCGCGCCCCCGAGGCGCCGATCGGGTGCCCGAGGGCGCAGGCGCCACCGTGCACGTTGACCTTGTCGTGGGGCAGTTCCAGCTTGTGCATGGCCGCCAGGGTGACCACGGCGAAGGCTTCGTTGATCTCGAACAGGTCCACCTCGGCCAGGTTCCAGCCGGTGCGTTTCATCAGTTTCTCGATGGCGCCGATCGGCGCAGTGGGGAACAGCGCCGGGGTGTCGGCGAAGGCCGAATGCCCATGGATCACCGCCAGCGGCTTGAGCCCCAGCTGCGCGGCGCGGGACTGGCGCATCAGGACCAGCGCAGCAGCGCCGTCGGAGATCGAGCTGGAGTTGGCCGCGGTCACCGTGCCGCCGTCGCGGAATGCCGGCTTGAGCTGCGGAATCTTGTCCAGGCGCGCTTTCGGCGGCTGCTCGTCGTCGCTGATCAGGACCTTTTCCTTGCCCACGGTCACCTGCACCGGAACGATCTCGGCGGCGAAGCTGCCGTCCTTGATCGCCTGCTGGGCGCGGGTCAGCGAGGCGATGGCGAAGTCGTCCTGGGCCTGGCGGCTGAAGCCGTTGGCCTCGGCGCAGTCCTCGGCGAAGGTGCCCATCAGGCGGCCCTTGTCGTAGGCGTCCTCGAGACCGTCGAGGAACATGTGGTCGATGATCCTGCCGTGGCCCATGCGATAGCCGCTGCGGGCCTTGTCCAGCAGGTACGGCGCGTTGGACATGCTTTCCATGCCGCCGGCCACCACCACCTCGGCGCTGCCGGCCAGCAGCAGGTCGTGGGCCATGATCGCCGCCTGCATGCCGGAGCCGCACATCTTGTTCAGGGTGGTGCAGGTCGTGCCCTTGTCCAGGCCGGCGCCCAGCGCCGCCTGGCGCGCCGGGGCCTGGCCGAGACCGGCGGGCAGGACGCAGCCGAACAGCACCTGCTCGACGCTGTCCGCGGCGATGCCGGCCCGCTCGACGGCGCCACGGATCGCCGCGGCGCCCAGTTGCGGCGCGGTCAGGCTCTTGAGGTCGCCCTGCAGGCCACCCATGGGAGTGCGCACGGCACTGACGATGACGATCGGATCGTTGACGAGGCTCATATCTGCAACTCCTTACTTGGCAGCCATGCGCAGGGCGCCATCGAGACGGATGGTTTCGCCGTTGAGCATGCTGTTTTCAATGATGTGACGGGCCAGGGCGGCGTATTCGACCGGGCGCCCCAGGCGCGGCGGGAACGGCACGCCGGCGGCCAGCGAATCGCGTACTTCCTGGGTCATGCCGGCCATCATCGGGGTTTCGAAGATACCCGGGGCGATGGTCATCACGCGGATGCCGAAACGCGCCAGTTCACGGGCGGCCGGCAGGGTCAGGCTGGCGATGGCGCCCTTGGAGGCGGCATAGGCGGCCTGGCCGATCTGGCCGTCGAAGGCGGCGATCGACGCGGTGTTGATGATGATCCCGCGCTCGCCCTCTGCCGAGGCGCTGCCTTCGGCCATGGCCGCGGCGGCCAGGCGCAGCAGGTTGAAGCTGCCGATCAGGTTGACGTTGATCACCCGGCTGAAGCTGGCCAGGCCATGCGGGCCGTTCTTGCCGAGGACCTTCTCGGCGCCGACGATGCCGGCGCAGTTGACCAGCCCGTGCAGGCTGCCGAAGGCGGCCACGGCGGCGTCCACGGCGGCCTTGGCCGCACTTTCGTCGCTGATGTCGGCGACCGCGTAGCGGGCCTGCTCGCCGAGGGCGGCGGCCTTGGCCGCGACGGCCTCGGCGTTGAGGTCCACCAGCATCACCCGGGCACCGGCCTGGATGAGCATTTCCGCGGTGGCGGCACCGAGGCCGGAGGCCGCGCCGCTGACGATGAAGTTATGGTTGGCGATCTGCATGGTGAGGTTCCTCAGGCGCTGGCCTTGTGGGCGTGCGCGGCTTGTTGAAGGGCGATTTCCTGGTTGCGCAGGATGAAACGCTGCAGCTTGCCGCTCGGGGTCTTGGGCAGCTCGCTGACGAATTCGATTTCACGCGGGTAGGCGTGGGCGTAGAGGCGCTGGCGGACATGCTGGCGCAGGGTTTCGGCCAGCTCGTCGCAATGGCTGTGGCCGGCACCGAGGACGACGAAGGCCTTGATCAGTTCGGTGCGCTCCGGGTCGGGCTTGCCGATCACCGCCGCCTCGACCACCGCCGGGTGTTCGATCAGCGCGCTTTCGACATCGAACGGACCGACCCGGTAGCCGGAGGTGGTGATCACATCGTCGCTGCGCCCGACGAAGCTGATGCTGCCGTCCGCGTTCAGCTCGACGGTGTCGCCACTGAGGTAGTACTTGCCGGCGAATGCCTTGGTCGGCAGGCCGTGATAACCGCCGAACCAGCACAGCGGCGACTGCTCGCGGTCCACCGCGAGAATCCCCGGCTGGCCGGCAGGCAGCTCCTGGTGCTGCTCGTCGAGCACGACGATGCGGTGCCCGGGGATGGCATAGCCGGCCGAGCCCATGTTCACCGGGTGCTCCAGGCCATGGTGATTGCACAGGACCATGCCCAGCTCGGTCTGCCCGTAGTGGTCGTGGATGGTCACGTCCAGGTGCTCGCGGAACCAGCGGATCACTTCCGGGTTGAGCGGCTCGCCGGCGCTGCTGACCGCCCGCAGGCGCCCCTTGATCGGCGCGGAGAAGGCTGCGCCGGCGGCGATCAGCATGCGGTAGGCGGTGGGCGAGCCGGCCAGGTTGGTGATGCGGTACTTGTCGATGACCCGGCAGGTGCTTTCGACACTGAACGGCCCGTCGAAGAAGGTGGTGGCGTGGCCCAGGGACAACGGGCCGGTCACCGCGTAGTAGAGGCCGTAGGCCCAGCCCGGATCGGCGAGGTTCCAGAAGGCATCCTCGGGGCGCAGGTCGATGGCATCGCGCATGTAGCCCTGGAAGGCGACGATGGCCCGCAGCGGCACTTCCAGCGGCTTGGCCGGGCCGGTGGTGCCGGAGGTGAACATCAGCAGGAAGGGCGCCTCGCCGCTGAGCAGCACGGGCTGGCGATCGGCCGCGGCGGCCTGCAGTTCGCCATGGAAATCCAGGTCGCCACTGCCCTGGCGAGGGTTCACGCAGATGATGGTCGGGCAGTGTTCGACCTCGTCCAGCTTGGCCCGGTTGTGCGCATCGGTGACCAGCACCTTGGCCCCGGAAGCATGCACCCGGTGCTCGATGGCCTTGGGTCCGAAGGCAGTGAACAGCGGCTGGTACACGGCACCGAGACGCCAGGTGGCGAAGACCGTGACCAGCAGTTCGACGGTGCGCGGCAACAGGCCGGCGACCCGGTCGCCCGGGCCGACGCCCTGGGCGGCGAGGACATTGGCGAAGCGCGCGGCACGCTCGCGCAGCTCGCTGAAACGGTAACTCGCGCTCTGCCCGTCGCGGCCTTCCCAGTACAGGGCCACGGCCTCGCCATCGGCATGCCGGTCGCAGCACTCGATACAGGCGTTGAGCGCCTCCAGGCTGCCGGCCAGGGCTGCCCCGGCCGCCTGCGGATAGTTGAAGGTACGTGCCGCTGCGCTGTAATCACGCATTCGCCAGACTCCCCGGTTGTTATTGTTGGAAGGAATTCGAAGGTCTGGAAATAGTCACCCCGGTGCCGCCCGGCGGCAATGGTCAAAGCCATCAATCTGGATGACTGGTTTGGCCATTGGCCGCCGGCGCGGTGCTTCTGGATCAGGGGTTTTCAGGGGCTTGCAGGGCCGCCTCGGTAAAACGCCGGGCCTGCTCGTGCAGGGCCGTTTCACGCGCCGCGCCAAGCTGGTTCATGCGCTGCAGGTAATCGCCCTCGGCCAGTTGTTCACGTTGCTCGCACAGGCGTTCGAGGCGGTCCCAGAATTGCCCTTCGATGCGCCGGAAGTCGGCCGCATGCCGCTCGCGCAGATGCGCGAGCCAGAAGTCCTGGCGGGCGATGAACTCCGCCAGCGCGGGGCTGCCCTGCGCCGTTTCCACCGCTTCCTGCGCGCGGCTCAGGTCGCGCTCGGAGACCGCGGCGATATCGCCGAACTGCATGTGCCGGGGTTGCCCGGGCAACGCCAGGGCGTCGGCCAGGCGCACGCGAAACGCCAGGCTCACCTCCACCTCGTCGACCGCCTGCCCGAGCGCCTGGCGCTGGGTGATGACCTGGCGGGCGAACTGCTCGACCCGCTCCAGGCGGAACAGGCGCCGGGCGAAGGCCAACAGCGCCGCGCCCTGCTCGCCCTCCGGTACCCGGCTGCAGGCCAGGCTCACCTGCAGCCGCACGTCCAGCACGCTGAAGGCCGACAACACGCTGTCGACGCAGGTGGTCGGCGCGCTCGCCAGTTCGAACAGCGACTCGCGCAGGGCGCTGCTCTCCACCGCCGCGCCGATCATCTGCCACACCCGCTCCTGCAGATGCGCCGGCGCCAGGCGATATTCGGCGGTGTCGAGGAGGTTGCCGAGCAGACTGAAGAACGCCTGCGAACCCGGCTCGCCACGCAGGCCCTGCCACTGTTCGTTGCGCTCGCGCAGCAGGCTGTCGTGCATGCCGGCCAGCCATTGCTCGCGCACGCCATCCGGCTCCAGCGCCGACGCCGCCAGGCCATCCGCCTCGCCGGCCTGCCACAGACGCTCGCGCACCTCGCGGCGCAAGGGATTGCCGAACAGCACCGTGGCGCTGCGGATCCGCGCCGGTGCGCTGAAGAACGTCTCCGGCAGCAGGCTCAACTGGTTGCCGCGCAGGTCGGCCATTTCCAGGAACGGCCGGCTCGGCAGGCCCTCCGGCAAGGCGTCGATACCCGTGCCCCGCAGGCTCAGGCGGCGCAGGCGCGGCAAGCGACTGACATCGGGCACACGCCCCAGCGGATTGCGATCCAGATTGAGCACCTCCAGCCGCGTCAGGGTCGACAGCGTGGCCTGGCCGTCGAGGCTGAGGTGGATATCGTTGCCGTCCAGGTAGAGCTCCTGCAGCTCGGTCATGTTCGCCAGCGTCGACGGTATTTCGCGGCAGCCGTTCTGCCCCAGGTCGAGCCAGCGCAGACGCACGAAGCGCTGCAGGAAACCGTCGACCCGCCGCCACTGCCCGGAGCCGGACAGGACCAGATCGACCACATGGGTGAAATCCACCGAGTCCGGCAGTTCGGGCAGGTCACCGACCAGGGAACGGCCGAGGTGCAGGCGATAGCCGATGATGCGCCCATCGACGTCGTACACCGGTGGGCTCTGCCGACACCAGCAGCGGCGTATCTCATCGGCGACCCGACGCCGCGTGGCACGTCCGGCCAGGGAGGCTTCCTGCTGCCAGCTCGCCAGGACCCGCTCGAGACTGCGCAGGCTGTCCTGCAGGCGCAGCAGTTCGGCCATGGGATCGCCGTGGCGTTGCTGCAACTCGTCCAGCCAGACACTGGCCTCCAGGTCGTGGAAACCCGGGTACAGGTTGCGCACCATCCCGGTCAGCGTGGTCCGCCCGGGCATCCCGCGGCCGCTGAGGGGGTAGCCCAGGCGCCCATCGGCGAAACGCTGCGGCGCGCGGAACGTGCGCGGGCGCTGGCTCATGCCGAGCAGGCCGGGCAAGCGCTCGCGGTCGGCGCTGGCCTGTTCGCGGAGCATGGCCCGCAGCGCGCTCGCCGGGTCGTCACCGGTGCAGCCGAGGGTGGCGCAATGCGTTGCACCGAGGCCGTCGACCAGTGCCTGGAACAGGCTGACCGAAGCCCCGCCCAGCGCCCCACCCTGCCCGTCGAAGGCCGCGTAATGTCCCCCGTTGCCGACCAGCACCCGTACCTCGCGCGCCTCGGGTTGCGGCAGCAGGCGCTCCAGCACCGGCCCGCCGAACGCCCCTTCGCGCAGTTCGAAGGACAACCCGCGCGGCCAGTGCGGCAGGTGCCGGAACAGGGAGAACACCAGGCGCACCGTATCGCCGGCGCAGCGCGCATCCAGATACAGGCCCTCCAGCGCGCGCAGGATGCGCACCTCGCGCACGCTGTCGCGGGCCTGCTCCTGCAGCGCCAGGGGAATCCGCCCATCCGCGCGTTCGCTGACCTCGGCCGCGTCGAGCAAGGCCTGGACGAATGGCCCGGGCAGCCCGGGAAACGCGCGCTGCAGTTTCAGGCCCTGGGCGTCCAGGGCCGGGGTCGCGGCCGCGGCGAAACGCTCGAACAAGGCACCGCCCAGGGACTGCTCGGCGGCCTTCCAGGCCAGCCGTTCGTCGCCCACCGCAGGCGCCTGCACCAGCAGTTGCCGTGCCGCGCTACACAGCTCCTGATCCAGCGCTTGCGCCGCTGTGCCATCGGCCAGTTGCGCGAAGAAACGGCTGATGCGTGCCTGCAGGCGGAAGTCGCCCAGCACCTGCACCAGCGCCACCGGCATCGGCCGGCGCTCCACCAGCAGACCACGCAGGCGCGCCTGGTCGTAACCACAGATCAGCGCCACCTGCTCGCACAGCGTCGCCGACAACCCTTCGCTGCGCGGACCGAGGCGACGCAGCAGATAGGCGGTGCCCTGCCATTGCAGCGGGTGCTCGCCGGCATGCCACCAGGCACCATCGCCATTGCCGATCAGCTCCGGGGTCCAGGCTTGCGGCCGGGACGGATGGACGATGCGCCAGCGCTCGCGGGTGGAGGCCTGGCGCACTTCGAAAAGCGCTTCGTCATGGCGCCACCAGTGGCGTCCCTGCTCACTCAGCAGCCCGTCGGCGGCGGTCGGCGCAGTCAGGGTCAGCGGCGCCCGATAGCGGTCATGATCGGGGACGCAGAGGCGCGGCGCAGCGGCGTCGCGACTGACCGGCAGGAGCTTGTCGACGAACGCGCTGCGCCGCAGTTCGCGCAGGGCCAGCGCCGAGCCGCCCGCGACCAGTGCACTGAGGGTGAGATTGCCGACCACGCCGAGCAGGTGCCCGAGGGCCTCCTCACGCTGGCCGTGGCTCCAGTCGACGACCCCTTCGTAGACCTCCGACAGCAGGTCCTTGACCAGTCCCACCAGCATCAGCTCGCCGACCCCGGGGATGAACGACGCCAACACGCTGGCCACGGCCAACCCGGCCGACTCCAGGGCCTGGACCCGCTGGCGATGCACGGCCAGGTCGATGCTGGCGGTGGGCACCAGCAGCAGCGCGGCATCGGCCTTGATCCGCGCGATCTGCCGGCGTGCCAGCCCCGCGAACGGCTCTTCGGCAGCGGCCAGCCCCTGGGCCTGCAACTGCGGTCGCGCCTGTTCCATGACGGAGCGCAGCTTGCCGAGAAAGCTCAGGCGATCGTCGCGCTCCAGCTGGCGGGTGAAGAACGCCACATAGCGCTCGTAGCGCAGATCGGTGGCCAGTTCGTCATTGAGCTGGCTCGACGACGAAAACTGGCGCACCGGCTTGAGTGGGTCGCCGGGCAGATGCACCAGGCGCTGCCCGGCCAGCGTCGGCGCTGCGTCGGCGATCTGCAGCAGCATCACCCCCGGCACGTTGAAGCCGAGCAACTGCAGGGAGCAGCAGCGCACATGCCGCGGCGCCAGGCCATCGGCGGCGAAATCCAGCAGCAACTGCTGGGCGTCGGCGTCGATATCGCCCTTGAGATAGGCGCAACGCACCTGGGCCACCAGGGTCGCGCGGCGGTCGGCGGCGAGCAGGTCGAGCACCTGCTGGCGCGCCTGGGCATCGCGCGGCAGCAGCACATCGTCCAGATGCCGCTGGTACTGGCCGCCCAGGTCCAGCTCGCGGCACGCCGCGGCCAGTTGCGCGGGCTCGCAGGCGAGCAGCCGGCCCTGCTCGACGACGCCCGACCCCGGGTAGTAGTAGCTCGCGCCGGCCTGTTCCGCGCTGAAGTTCTGCAACAGCCGTGGCAGCAGTTCGGTGTCCACCGGGTAGTGACGGAACACCGGCAGATCGACCTCGGTGACGCGGAACGGGGAAAACTCCACGCGCAGGCGCACTTCCCGCCATAGCGCCCGCGGCGCGCGCGGATCGCAGCCGAGCGGGCCCAGGGCAGCGGCCAGACGTGGCAGGGCGAAGGCATCCGGCGCCTGCAGGCCGGCCAGCAGTGTGCCGACCCGGGCCTGGCAGCGCTGGTGCGTGGCAAGGCTGTGCTTGAGCGCGTCCAGCTCGTCGATGGAGGCATCCTTGAGCCAGTCGGGGGCAGTGCCGGCGATGAAGCGATCGAGCGCCAGCCGGTCATCCAGCGGCGCGTTGGGGGTTGAATCGGTCATGAGCGAGGCTCCTCGGTGTGAAGAGCCGGAGCCTATGCAGGGTCGCCTGCCGGCGAGCAGCGGGAAGCCGCGCCGCGCGCGGCCAGGCCTCCCGGTCCAGGGTCAGGCGTTGGCCAGGACCAGCGTGCGGTAATGCCCCGGATTGCTCCCCGACCATTTGCGGAAGGCCTTGTGGAACGAGCTGACGTCGGCGAAGCCGAGGCGTTCGGCGATCTCGGCGAAACTGAGCTCCGGCTGCGCCAGCCAGCCGATGGCCAGTTCCTTGCGCACGCTGTCCTTCAGCGCCTGGTAGGTCTGGCCTTCGTCGGCCAGGCGGCGGCGCAGGGTCGAGGCGGAAATGCACAGGCGCTGGGCCAGGGCTTCGGTTTCCGGCCACTGCGCCGCGGGACGCTGGCGCAGGTCGTCCTTGATCCGCCGCGCCAGGCTGTCCGGGTCGCGGTACTTGACCAGGATGTTGCCCGGCGCCTGGGCCAGAAAGCGTTGCAGTTCCTCGGGGCTGCGCCGCACCGGCACATCGAGGCAGTCGGCGGCGAAGATCATCCGTGTGCGCGGCCGGGCGAACTGCAGGTTCTGCGAGAACATCACCCGGTAGTCGTCGCAGAAATCCGGCTCGGCGCAACGCAGTTCGACGGCCAGGATCGGGATGCGCCGCCCGGCCAGCCAGCAGGCCACACCGTGGACGATCATCCAGAAGGTGAAGTAGGTGAACGGCCGCCGCGGTTCCTGGCGCGGCTCGCCGATGACGATCTCGGCCAGGCTCTGCTGGCGCACCAGTTGCGGCTGCAGGTCCTCGAACATCAGGCAGAGGAATTCCAGCGCCGAGGCCAGCCCCGCCCCCACCGTGGGCTGGGCCATGGACGAGCGGCAGAGGAAGGCCATGCTGCCGCTGCGCAGACCGCGCGGATCCATGCAGAAGAATTCGTCGTTGCAGCGCCGCGCCAGCAGGCGCCAGAGCCGCGCGTAGGCACTGGCGGCAACCCGGGCCGCGGGCAGCTCGAGGTGCGCGGGGTCGATGCCGACGCGGGTCAGTACCTCATTCGTCGCCACGCCCGGCGGGCAGCTCTGCAGCAGCGCCTCGCGCACCAGTTGCATGGAGATGGTGTCTTTTGCCGTGTTCAACAGGGTTTCGCCTTGCAGTTCGCTGAGCGGCATCTTAGGCGGCGTCATGCCTGCGGCGCCAGACCGAGGAAGGCCTGGATCAGGCGCAGTTCGCGCCGGCGTTCCAGACAGCCGAGCATGTGCTGGTTGACCAGCCCGGCGCCGGCAATGGGCCGCGCCAGCACCCGCGGATCATGGCTCAGCTCGGCCGAGGAGACGATGCCGATGCCCAGTTGCGCCGCCACCGCCTCGGTCACCGCTTCGCGGCTGTCGAGTTCCAGCACCACCCGCGGCTGCACGCGGGCATCGGCGCAGGCCAGGTCAAAGGTGCGCCGGGTGATCGAACTGGGCTCGCGCAGCACCATGATCTGCTTGTCCAGCTCGGCCAGGGGCAGCTCCCCGGCGCTGGCGGCCCAGGGGTGCGCCACCGACAGCAGGGCGCAGATCCGCGACGGCTGCAGGGCCTGCAGGTACAGGCCCTTGCGCGGCTCGACCTCGGTCAGCACGGCCACGTCGGCATGCTCGGAAAGCAGCGCCGCCAGGGTTTCCTGGGCATTGCCCAGGCGCAGGTTGACGGTGATCCCCGGGTAGCGCTCGCGCAGTTGCGCCAGCATCGGCATGACCCGGTGCGGACCGTCCGCGGCCACTTCCAGGCGCCCGGTGAGCAACTGCCGGTTGGCTTCGAGCATGGCCTGGGCTTCCTCGGCGAGGCTGAACAGGGCACGGGTGATCGCCGCCAGGCGCGTGCCCTCCTCGGTCAGCTCGACCCGCCGCGCGGTCCGCCGCAACAGGGTGATCTGGTAGTGCTCCTCCAGCGCCTTGACGTGCCCGGTCACCGCCGGCTGACTGATGAACAGGCGCTCGGCGGCGCGGGTGAAGCTGCCTTCGCGGGCGACGGCATCGAAGGCACGGAGCTGGAACAGGTTCATATCTATCGGCCTGACTTATGGCTGGCATAACGACAAACAATTTGATTGATGACCCACGGAATTGCAACTTAGCGGCCGTAGATTCTGCCCACCGCCGTGAGGAACACCGCAATGAGTAATGCCCCGCTCCTGCTGACTCCAGGCCCCCTGACCACCTCGGCACGCACCCGCAACGCGATGCTGACCGACTGGGGCTCATGGGACCGCGACTTCAACCAGCTGACCGCGAGCCTGTGCGAGCAACTGCTGGGCATCGTCAACGGCCACGCCAGCCACCACTGCGTGCCCCTGCAGGGCAGCGGCACCTTCGCCGTGGAAGCGGCGATCGGCACCCTGGTGCCGCGCGACGGCAAGGTCCTGGTGCTGATCAACGGCGCCTACGGCCAGCGCCTGGCGAAGATCTGCAAGGTACTGGGCCGCGACTTCAGCACCTTCCAGACCGCCGAGGACCAGCCGACCACCGCCGCCGCGGTCGACGACCTGCTGCGTGCCGACCCGCGCGTGACCCATGTCGCCCTGATCCACTGCGAAACCAGCACCGGCATCCTCAACCCGCTGGCGGAAATCGCCGAGGTCGTCGCCCGCCATGGCAAGCACCTGATCATCGACGCCATGAGCGCCTTCGGCGCCCTGCCGATCGATGCCGCCAAGGTGCCGTTCACGGCCCTGATCGCCGCCTCCGGCAAGTGCCTGGAAGGCGTACCGGGCATGGGCTTCGTCTTCGCCGAGAAGCACGCCCTGGCCGCCGCCGAAGGCAACAGCCACTCGCTGGCCATGGACCTGCACGACCAGCACGCCTACATGAACAAGACCGGGCAATGGCGCTTCACCCCGCCGACCCATGTGGTCGCCGCCCTGCATGAAGCCCTGCAGCAATACCACGAGGAAGGTGGCCTGGCCGCGCGCCAGCAGCGCTATACCGACAACTGCGCGGCCTTGCTGGAGGCCATGGCCACGCTCGGTTTTCGCAGTTTCCTCGACGCCGGGATCCAGGCACCGATCATCGTCACCTTCCATGCCCCGCGGGACAGCCGCTACCAGTTCAAGGACTTCTACGAGCGGGTCAAGGCCAAGGGCTACATCCTCTACCCGGGCAAGCTGACCGAGGTCGAGACCTTCCGTGTCGGCTGCATCGGCTGCGTCGACCCGGACGGCATGCGCGCCGCGGTGGCTGCGGTGGCCCAGGTGCTGCGGGAAATGAACGTCACGGACATCTGAAGTCCCCCTCGAACGGGTACAGGAACGCTTTCACATGAACTACAGCAACCCGAAACACCTGCAGGCGGCGATTCTCGACTGGGCCGGCACCGTGGTCGACTTCGGCTCCTTCGCCCCGACCCAGATCTTCGTCGAGGCCTTCGCCGAGTTCGACGTCGAGGTCTCCATCGACGAGGCCCGCGGCCCGATGGGCATGGGCAAGTGGGACCATATCCGCACCCTGTGCGACCAGCCGCAGATCGCCGAGCGCTACCGCAAGGTGTTCGGCCGCGCGCCGAGCGACGCTGACGTCACCGCCATCTACGAACGCTTCATGCCGCTGCAGATCGAGAAGATCGCCACCCATTCGGCGCTGATTCCCGGCGCCCTCGACACCATCACCCGCCTGCGCGGCGAGGGGCTGAAGATCGGCTCCTGCTCCGGCTACCCGAAAGTGGTGATGGACAAGGTGGTGGAGCTGGCGCGCAGCAACGGCTATGTCGCCGACCATGTGGTGGCCACCGACGAAACTCCGAACGGCCGCCCCTGGCCGGCCCAGGCCCTGGCCAACGTGATCGCCCTGGGCATCGACGACGTCGCCGCCTGCGTCAAGGTGGACGACACCGTTCCGGGGATCCTGGAAGGCCGTCGCGCCGGCATGTGGACCGTGGCGCTGGTCTGCTCGGGCAATGCCCTGGGCCTGACCTACGAGGGCTACCGGGCGCTGGATGGCGCGACCCTGGCCAGCGAGCGCCAGCGCATCCACGCACTGTTCGAAGGTTCGCGGCCGCACTACCTGATCGACACGATCAACGAGCTGCCGGAGGTGATCGCCGATATCAACCGACGCCTGGCGGCGGGTGAGATGCCGCAGGCGGTGTAAGCCCATGCGGGGCCGCTTTGCGGCCCTTCGCGAGCAAGCTCGCTTGTATGGTGTGAGACTTGAAGGGAGGAGGAGGGACATAACTCGCTTCTGACTGTCGCGAGCAGTACAGACCGTGGGAGAAATCACCCCTCCTCCTTTCAACACCCCAAGCGCCGATAAGGAATGCCTCGTTTGCAAGCGACGATAGATGCAAGCCTGCGCCAGGGTGTGCCCTTCAAGTCGCGTCACGCTACAGAGAGCAGTTACCAATGGCAATGCCCGCAGTACCCTTCGAAGCCGGTGTGGATGTCGCCAAAG
>NZ_JAVYJH010000035.1:0-55212 GCF_032621685.1 Pseudomonas sp. zfem002
AGTCGAACCAACAAGGCGGTCAACCATGGCCTGTCAGGCATAGGTACGTTGCAACAAATGTGGGAGCGGGCGTAGCCCGCGATGCGCCGTGCGGACGGCGCTCGATCTTGAGGGCGCTGCAAGACTCAAGACAGGCACCTGGCGGCCTCGATCCGGCTCCCCGACAATTCCCCCCGCAACTGCCGCCGATACCTTGGCAACGCCATCCCCAGGAACAACGCCGCCAGCACCAGCAACGACACCGACGCCGCCAGCGCATAACGCAACGACTCCCCGCCCAGCGTCCCCACGAAGAAATCGCTCAGCACCCCGATCAGCAACGGCCCGATGCCCACCCCGAGCAGGGTCATGGCCATGACGAAGATCGCCGTGGCCTGGGCCAGGCGCGTCGCCGGGAACAGGTGGGTGATCGCGCCCAGGCAGGGCGTCGCCCACCACACGCCGAAGAAGCCGAAGGCGCTGTAGAACAGGAACGCCTGCGGCACGGCGATGCTGCCGATATGGAAGGCAATGCCCTGGGGCCAGAGGAAATAGGCGAGGGCGAAGGGAATGCTGAGCAGGGTGCCGAGCAGCGGCACACCGATCTGCCAGCCCACATCGCGGCGCGCCAGACGATCAGTAAGCATGCCGCAGACCAGGGTGCCGATGGTCGAGCCGGTGCCACCCACCACCCCGACGAGGAAGCCGGCCTCCTGCAGGTTCAGGCCATGGGAGCGGATCAGGAAACTCGGGCTCCAGGTGCCGATGGCATAGCCGGCGATCGCCGCCGCGCCGCCAGTCAGCACCAGCCAGACGAATGACGGCATGCGCAGCAGCTCCAGCAGCGTCTGCAGCCAGCCGTCCTGCACCGCCGCGCGTTGTTCTGCCGCCATCACCCGCGGCTTCGGTGCGCGCACGGTGAGCAGCAGGACCAGGCCGAGCAGGATCCCCGGCGCGCCGATCAGCAGGAACGCATAGCGCCAGCCATGGTGCTGGGCGATCCAGCCGCCCAGGCCGAGACCGACGATCGCGCCCAGGCTCGACCCCAGCATCAGCACCGACAACGCCGTGGAGCGGCGCTCGGCCGGATACAGGTCGGACACCATCGCCACCGAAGGCGCCGTGCCGCCGGCTTCGCCCACCGCCACGCCGATGCGCGCCAGGACCAGGGTCAGGAAGTTGCCGGCCATGCCGCAGAGCATGGTCATCAGGCTCCAGGCCATGCAGCTGAAGGCGATCACCGGCTTGCGCCCGATGCGGTCGGAGAGCCGCCCCAGGGGAAAGCCGAACACGGTGTAGAACACCGCGAAGGTCACCCCGGAGAGCAGGCCGATGCCGGTATCGGAGATGCCGAACTCGAGCTTCACCGGCTCGATCAGGATCGCCATCAGCTGGCGGTCGATGTAGTTGAAGACGTAGATGCTGGCGAGCACCAGAAGCGCGTAGTGGGTGCGCCAGGTGACAGGGTTGGATGGGTTCACTGCGCTGCTCCGGTTCTTGTTCTATCGAGCTCGATCGTCGGCGCATCCGGCACCCGCTTCATCGTCCGTTCAGACCATTTTCCACGCTTGTACGCAAGGTGCCCGAGACGATACCCGAAGGCGCAAAACTAGTCTTGTCGGACGATGTTCGCGCCTCGTTCGACGTCAATCATGCAGCCCATGTCCGGGGTTGCGGCAGGCCCGTCAGCCCGGGAAACAACAAGAAACGAAGGAGCTGACATGAGCATTCTGTTCGAGCCGGTGCGCCTGGGCGAACTGCAGCTGGCCAACCGTATCGTCATGGCCCCCATGACCCGCAGCCGCGCCGATGCGCGTGCGGTGCCCGGTGCCGAGATGGTCGAGTACTACCGCCAGCGTGCCGGTGCCGGGCTGATCGTCGCCGAAGGCACCGCGCCGTCCGCCAGCGGCCTGGGCTACTGCCGCACCCCGGCGATCTACAACGCCGAGCAGATTGCCGCCTGGCGCCAGGTCACCGAGGCGGTACACGGCGCGGGCGGTCGCATCGTCCTGCAACTGATGCACGTTGGTCGTGCCGCCAGTCGCTTCAACAAACCCGAAGGCGCGGCGACCGTGGCGCCTTCGGCGATCCGCGCGCGGACCCAGGTGTTCAGCGACGCCCAGGGCATGGTGGACACCGAGCAGCCCGAAGCACTGAGCCTGGACGGCATCGCCGCGGTGATCGACGAGTACCGCCAGGCCGCGCTGAATGCCCGCGACGCCGGATTCGACGGGGTCGAGCTGCACTGCACCAGCGGTTACCTGCCCATGCAGTTCCTCGCGTCCGGCAGCAACCAGCGTGACGACGCCTACGGCGGCAGCGCGAGCAAGCGCGTGCGCTTCGTCGCCGAGACTGTGCAAGCCATGGCCGCAGCCATCGGCGCGGGGCGCGTCGGCGTGCGCATGTGCCCGGGCAACCCGTACAACGACATCCACGACGAAGACCCGCTGGCGACCACCGTCACCCTGTGCCAGGCCCTGGAACCCCTGGCGCTGGCCTACCTGCATGTGATGCGTTCGCCCGTCGACGGGCTCGACGCCTTCGGTCTTGCGCGCGAGCACGCGCGTCAGAAACTGATCCTCAACGACGGCTTCGACGGCGCTTCGGCCCGCGCCGCGCTGGAGGCGGGCGAGGGCGCGGCGGTGTCCTTCGGCCGTCACTTCATCGGCAACCCCGACCTGGTCGAACGCCTGCGCCACGGCCGGCCGCTGGCCGGCTTCGAGCGCAAGACCCTGTACACCGCGGGTAGCCGCGGCTACACCGACTACCCGCGCTTCGACGCCGCGCTGGAGGTGACACCATGAACCTGCCAGCGAGCATCGTGGTGCCGCGGGAACAGACCCAGGCGCTGCTCGACCGGCGCTCCGCGGCCAGCGCGCAGATCAGGCCGGCGGACCTCTACACCCTGGCCGATCGCCTGGAACAGCAGGCCCAGCGTTTCGCCGAGCGGCCCTTGCTGATCTACGGCGACGACGTGCTGAGCTACGCCGAAATGGATGCCCGCGCCAACCAGATGGCGCACACCTTCTACGCCAAGGGCCTGCGTGCCGGCGATGTCTGCGCCATCGCCATGGAGAACCGTCCGGCGTTCTTCAGCGCCTGGTTCGGCCTGGTCAAGCTCGGCGTGGTGGTGGCCTTCATCAACACCCAGGTCAATGGCAAGCCGCTGCTGCATGCGCTGGCCACCACTGCGGCGAAAGCCCTGGTGATCGGCGAGGAGTGCCTGGGCAATCTGCTGCAGACCGGCGACTTGCCGGCACTGGCCTACTGGCTGGTGGCCGATGCGGAAAATCCCTGGCCGGGTGCCATCCCCGGTTTCATCGACCGACAGTTCGCCAGCCGCCTGGACAGCGCACCGCGCACCGCCTTCCCGCGGGATATCCGCGCGCAGGTCGAGGCGCAGACGCCGACCCTGCTGATCTTCACCTCCGGCACCACCGGCCTGCCCAAGGCGGCGCGCTACAGCCACATGCGCTGGCTGTCGTCCGGCGACGTGATGGAAGTCACCCTGGAGGCCACCTGCGCCGACGTCTTCTATTGCTGCCTGCCGCTGTACCACGGCGCCGCCGCTACCTCGGTGACCTCCACCGCGCTGCGCGCCGGGGCCAGTATCGTGGTGCGGCGCAAGTTCAGCGTCAGCGAGTTCTGGCGCGATGTGAACCGTCACGGCATCACGGTGTTCCAGTACATCGGCGAAATCTGCCGCTACCTGCTCAATCGCCCCGCACAGCCCGGCGAACGCCAGCACAGCCTGCGCTGCATGCTCGGCGCCGGCCTGACCCCGGAGTCGTGGCAGCGTTGGATCGAGCGCTTCGGTCCGATCCAGGTCTTCGAGGGCTGGGGCGCCACCGAGGCCAATACCAACCTGATCAATGTCGACAACTACCCGGGTTCCTGCGGCCGGGTTCCGGACTGGAGCCGCACCAACCTGCGCCTGATCCGCTACGACATCGAGAACGACTGCCACCCCCGCGACGAGAACGGCTTCTATCAGCTCGCCGAAGTGGGCGAGATCGGCGAGGCCATGGGCTTCATCGTCGACCACCCGGATATCGGCGGCGGGCGCTTCGAGGGCTACACCTCGGCCGAAGCCAGCGAAAGCAAGATCCGCCGCAATGTGCTGCGCGAAGGCGATGCCTGGTGGAGCTCCGGCGACCTGCTGCGCGAGGACGCCGATGGCTACTGCTATTTCGTCGACCGCATCGGCGACACCTTCCGCTGGAAGAGCGAGAACGTCTCGACCCAGGAAGTGGCCGATGCCCTCGGCGACCTGCACGGCCTGGAACTGATCAACATCTACGGTGTGCAGGTGCCGGGGCACGAGGGGCGGGCGGGCATGGCCGCGGTGCTGATGCAGGCGGGACAGGCATTCGATCCGCAGGCCCTGTACCAGCTGACGGAA
The DNA here is from genome assembly GCF_032621685.1 of Pseudomonas sp. zfem002. NCBI lineage: Bacteria > Pseudomonadati > Pseudomonadota > Gammaproteobacteria > Pseudomonadales > Pseudomonadaceae > Pseudomonas > Pseudomonas sp. zfem002. Next base: position 4,382 of record NZ_JAVYJH010000035.1, read on the forward strand.
GCCCGGCTGCCGCGCTATGCCGCGCCGGTGTTCGTCAGGGTCAGCGCGGCGGCGGACCTGACCAGCACCTTCAAGCTGCGCAAGGTCGACCTGCAGCGCCAGGGCTACAGCCCGCAGGCATGCACCGACCCGCTGTTCATCCGTGACGAGACTACCCGCAGCTACCAGCCGTATTCGCTGGAACTGCTGCAGCGCCTGGAGCTGGCGCCTTTCGTGGTCGCCGATCATGGCTGAGTTCGACGCGAACGGCCACGAACTGCGCGACGGTCTGCGCTACCCCTGGCCGCAGACCCCGGACAGCGGCGCGGTGCGCGAGGTGGCGGATGGCGTGCTGTGGCTGCGCATGCCGCTGCCGTTCCGGCTCGACCATATCAACCTGTACCTGCTGCGCGATGGCGACGGCTGGGTGGCGCTGGATACCGGCATGAACACCGCGCAGACCCGCGCGGTGTGGGACGCGGTACTGGCCGGGCCGTGCGCCGGCCTGCCGTTGCACGCGGTGATCTGCAGCCATTTCCATTCCGACCATGCCGGGGTCGCCGGCTGGCTGGCCGAGCGCTTCCGCTGCCCGATCCTGATGAGCGAGGCGGAGTACCAGGCGCTGTACGTCAAGGTCCCGGAAGGCGACGCGCCGGGCTGGGATTTCCTCGACTACTACGCCCGCGCCGGTTTCACCACGGAGCAGGCCGGCGAGATGTACCGGACCATCCAGGACGGGCATTTCCGCCCGTTGCACTTCAACAGCTATCGGCGCCTGCGCGATGGCCAGTGCCTGCGCATCGGCACCCGCGACTGGCAGGTGAGGGTAGGGCGCGGGCATTCGCCGGAGCACGTCTGCCTGTACAGCGCCGCCGACCGCCTGCTGATTGCCGGCGACCAGGTGCTGCCGCGGATCACCTCCACGGTGGGCGTGCATGCCACCGAACCGGACGCCGATCCGCTGCGCGACTGGCTGGCGTCCATCGAGCAGTTGCGCGGCGTGCCGGATGACGTACTGGTCCTGCCGGCCCACGAGCGACCGTTCCGCAACCTGCATGCGCGCCTGGAGCAACTGGCGGCGCATCACCACGCCCACCTCGCGCGCCTGCTGGACAGCTGCGCCGAACCACGCACCGCGCGCGAGCTGATGAGCGTGCTGTTCCCCCGGCTGAGCGGGCGCTTCGACGAACTGATGGCGCTGGGCGAAACCCTCGCCCATGCCAACTACCTCATGGCCGAAGGGCTGCTGCTTCGCGAGGAGGACGGCGACCTGTATCGCTACCGGCGCCGCGCCAACCTTGCCTAAAACTGGCGGCCGGAATGGCTGCCCAACAGGAGAGTCAGTGTGATCGATAACAACAAGAAAACGCCTGGCCTTGGCTCACGAGGGCTTCAGCTCAGCGGCCTGGCCACGGCCATCGCCCTGGTGGCGACCCAGGTTTCGGCCGGGGAGACCCTCGAGTTCGACGATGGCACCACCATCGACTGGTCGGTGACCACCAGCTACGGCATCGGCATGCGCCTTGGCAAGCAGAGCGACCGCCTGCTCGGGGTCAACGCCGACGACGCCAACCGCAACTTCGACCGCGGCGCGCTGACCACCCACCGCGTCGGCGCGCTGGGCGAGATGATTCTGCGCAAGGACAACTACGGCGCGGTGGTGCGCGCCAGTACCTTCTACGACGACGTCTACCACAAGGGCAACGACAACGACTCGCCGGCCACGGTGAACAAGAGCGGCGACCACGACGAGTTCACCAGCCGCACCCGCTACTACAGCGGCGGCCGCACGCGCCTGCTGGATGCCTACGTGTTCGGTGGCTGGCGCTTCGACAACGACACCATGCTCGACGTCAAGGCCGGCCGGCACATCGAGTCCTGGGGCGAGAGCCTGTACTACCCCGGGGTCAACGGCGTGCAGAACCCCTCCGATGCGGTGAAAGCCGCGCAGCCCGGCGTCGAGGTCAAGGAAGTGCTGCTGCCGGTGGGGCAGGTGTCCGCCTCGTTCCGCCTCAATCCGCAGATCACCTTCGGCGCCTACGTGCAGTACGAATGGAAGGGCACCGAACTGCCGCCGGTGGGCAGCTACCTGTCGAGCAGCGACGTGATCGGCCCGGGGCGCGAGTTCCTCATCACCCCGACCGGACGGGTCGCCTACCGCGGCACCGACGAGCCGCGCGACAGTGGCCAGTGGGGCGTGCAGGTGCGCTTCCGGCCGGTGCCGGCGATCGAAATGTCGCTGTTCCACGTCAACTACCACGACAAGAACCCGGCCACCGCCCTGGTCGGCTACAACCCGCTACCAGTGGGCGGCGGCCTGTATGCCTTCGCCGCCAACGGCTACCGGGTCAAGTATTTCGAGGACATCAAGCTCACCGGGATCAGCGCCTCGACCAAGATCGGCGAGGTGCAGATCGGCGGCGAATGGTCGTACCGCGACGGCGCGCCGATCATGGTCAACACCGGCCTGGGCCCGGTCCCGGCCCGCGGCAAGGGCCAGCAGATGCAGCTCTCGGCCATGCGCGTGCTGGGCGATCGGCCGTGGGCCAGCCAGACCACCCTGACCGGGGAAATCATTCATGTGCGGGCCGACAGCGTCGACGCCACCTCGGCGGCGCCCAACCTGCAAGGCGTCAACCTGCTGCCGTCGCTGGCCGGCATGGTGGGAGAGTCCGATGACTACAGCTACAAGACCTCGTCCGCCTGGCGCAGCCGCACGGCCAGCGCCTACACCCTGGGCGCATCGTTCAGTTATCCGGGGGTTTTCCAGGGCTGGGATCTGGAAGTGCCAGTGCGCTTCTCCAACGTGTTCAGCGGCTCGACACCCATGGCCGGAAGCATCTCCGGGGTGCAGGGCGACCGACGCATCAGCGTAGGCACCACCTTCAAGTACCTGGGCAACCTCGAAGTCGGCCTCAACTACACCGGCTACCTGGGCTCGCCGGACCCGATCAAGCGGCCGTTCGCCGACCGCGACTACGCCACCTTCTCGATGAAATACAGCTTCTGATCCACATCCATCGACACGACACCCGGGCCAGGGGCCCGGGCAGGGAGGAAACATGGGCCTCAAAGGGCACGCGGCCATTGTTGGCACCGCGCAATACAAGCCGGAGAAGTACGCCACGGCGCCGAAGATGTTCCACCTGGAGCAGGTCGCCGACCTCGCCGCTCGCGCCTTGCGCGATGCCGGCCTGAGCGCGCAGGACCTCGACGGGCTGGTGATCAACGGCCCGCAGTTTCACGAAGCCTCGGTGTTCGTCCCGGCCATGGCCGCGGAATACCTCGGCCTGCGGCTGAACTTCGCCGAAGTGGTCGACCTCGGCGGCTGCACTTCGGTGGGCATGGTCTGGCGCGCCGCCGCCGCCATCGAACTGGGCCTGTGCCAGGCAGTGCTGTGCGTGCTGCCGGCGCGCATGGCGCCGTTCGGCCCGGACGAAGACCCGAGCTGGATGGCCCGGGCCATGCGCTTCGGCGGGCACAGCACGGCGTTCGGCGCGCCGGAAGCGGAGTTCGACCTGCCTTACGGGCACATGGGGCAGAACACCGGCTACGCGATGATCGCCCAGCGCTATGCCGCACAGTACGGCTACGACCCGCGGGCCATGGCCAAGATCGCCGTCGATCAACGGACCAACGCCCTGGCCAACCCGGAGGCGATGTTCTTCGGCCAGCCGCTGAGCGTGGAGCAGGTACTGGCCAGCCGCATGGTCGCCGACCCACTGCATGTGCTGGAGATCGTCATGCCGGTGGCCGGCGGCGCGGCGATGATCGTCGCTTCGAAGGAAGTGGCCGCCCGGGCCCGCAAGCGCCCGGCCTTCGTCACCGGCTTCGGCGAGCACCTGGCGTTCAAGTCGCCGTCCTATGCCGAGGACATGCTCCGCACGCCGATCGGCCCGGCCTCGCAGCGGGCCTTCGCCATGGCCGGGGTGAAACCGACCGACATGCACGCCGCGCAGATCTACGACTGCTACACCATTACCGCCTTGCTGACCCTGGAAGACGCCGGTTTCTGCGGCAAGGGCGAGGGCATGGCGTTCGTGCGCGAGCACGACCTGACCTTCCGCGGCGATTTCCCCATGAACACCCACGGCGGCCAGCTCAGTTTCGGCCAGGCCGGCTCGGCCGGCGGCATGTCGCAGGTGATCGAGGCGGTGACGCAGATTGCCGGCGCCGCCGGCGAGCGCCAGTTGCAGCGCTGCGACAACGTCTACGTCTCCGGTACCGGCGGCGTGATGAGCGAGCAGGGCGCATTGATTCTTCAGGGAGCTTGAGCGATGTCCAACAACAAACCGATGCCCGTCGCCACGGAAATCTCCGCGCCGTTCTGGGAAGGCCTGAAGGCCCGCCGCCTGCTGATCCAGCAGTGCAATGCCTGTGCACACTGGGTGTTCTATCCGCGCCGGCACTGTCCGCAATGCCTGGCCCACGACCTGGCCTGGCGCGAGGTGCAGGGCAGGGCGATGCTGTACAGCTACACCCTGACGCGGATTGCCACCTTGCCGGACTTCGCCGACGAGATGCCGCAGAAGCTGGCGGTGGTGGAACTGGCTGAAGGGGTGCGGATCAACACCACCCTGGTCGGCCTGAACGAGGACGAGATCCGCGTCGGCATGGAGCTGCAGCCGGTGTTCGCCGAGGTCGACGGCAAGGGCAATCGCCTGCTGCGTTTTACCGCCGTGGAGAAGGACGCCGCAGCGCTGGAACCGTTGCCGGGGCTGGCACCGGTGGTGGAGGTGGAGACGTCGGCGGTCACCCGCATCGACTTCAATGATGCCGCGGCGTTGCAGGCGCTGGTCAGCGACAGTTTCAGCGACTGGAGCAATGTGATCGTGGTCGACCAGGCATTGATCGATGCCTTCGCCCAGCTGTCCGGGGATGACTACTGGATTCACACCGATCCCGAGCGGGCGCGGTTGCACAGTCCGTTTGGCGGCACCATCGCCCATGGCGCGCTGGTCCAGGTGCTGCAGTCGCGGATGAAGCTGGCACTGGGCTTCGAGATCACTGGTTTCAGCACCCAGATCAACTATGGCTCGGACCGCCTGCGCTTCCCCGCGCCGGTACCGGCGGGGGCACGGATTCACTCGCGGGCGCGGGTCAAGAGCGTGGAACTGCTCGGACGCGGGACGCAGTTGACCCTGGAGATCAATATCCATGTGCTGGGGCAGGAGCGGCCTTCGGTGATCAATGACCTGGTGATTCTGTATCGCGGTTGAGTCAGTATTCGCGAGCTCGCTCCCGCGATCCTTGTGGGAGCTCGCTCGCGAAGGACCGCAACGCGGTCCCACCACTGACACCGAGGTTCCGAATGTCTCCCCACTTCCACCCCGTCGACCTGAAAAAAGCCTACCGCCTTCTGAACCACGGCCCGACCGTCCTGGTTTCCGCCAGCCACGCCGGCGTCGACAACGTCATGGCCGCCGCCTGGGCCTGCGCCCTGGACTTCGACCCGCCCAAGGTCACCGTGGTCATCGACAAGATCACCCGTACCCGCGCGCTGGTGGAGAACAGCGGCTGGATGGTGGTGCAGGTGCCCAATGCCGGGCAGTTGCAACTGACTCACCAGGTCGGCAGCCACAGCCTGGCCGAGCAGCCGGACAAACTCGACCAGGCCGGCGTCGAACTGTTTCGCGTCGATGGCTATCCGGCGCCGCTGGTGGCCGGGTGTTCGGCCTGGCTGATGTGCCGGGTGATCGACGAGCCCCACAACCAGAGCACCTACGACCTGTTCATCGCCGAAGTGGTGGCCGCCTGGGCGGACGAGCGGGTGTTCGTCGATGGGCACTGGCTGTTCGAGAAGGCCGATCCGGCGCTGCGCAGCCTGCACTATGTGGCCGGTGGGCACTTCTATGCGATCGGCGAGGCGCTGGATGTGGAGCAGCCCTGATCGACGTGCTCGCGGTCAGGGCAGAACAGATGTTTTGTTGAAAATTAAACTAAATGTTGATATTTTGCCTGTCCAACCACCCCGGACAGTCCCATGCCTGCCTCCCCGGAACGCCAACTGGTCCTCGACGTGCTGCATGCCACCGTGCGCATGCTCGGCACCGTCCTGGGCCGCAACACCGAAGTGGTCCTGCACGACCTGACCCACCCGGAACATTCGGTGCTGGCCATCGTCAACGGTCATATCAGCGGGCGCCAGATTGGCAGCCCGATCCTCGCCGGCCCGCGCCATGACCGCGGTTTCGACGCCGTGTTGCGGGCGGCGCTGGAGAAGGGCAGCCAGACCCCGGTGGTGATCGGCAACTACCCGACCCAGGGCCATGACGGCAAAACCTTGCGCAGCGCGACCGCCGTATTCCGCGATGCCGGCGGCGAACCCTTCGCCAGCCTCTGCGTGAACAGCGACCTCAGCGGTATCGCCGCCGCCCAGGCCTGCCTGGAGCAATTGCTCGGCAGCGCCGAAGAACCGCCGCCGGCACCCAGCGAGGCCCCGGACCTGGAACAGCTGATGAACCGCATCATCGACGGCGCGCTGCAGGACGCCCGCCAGCGTGGCGTGCGTTTCGGCAAGACGCAGAAGCTCGAAGCGGTACGGCAGATGCACGACGGCGGGCTGTTCATCGTCAAGGGCGCGGTGGAGAAAGCCGCGGCGGCGCTAGGTGTCAGTCGCTACACGATCTACAACTACCTCGAAGAAATCCGCAACGGTTAAGGAAAGCGCCATGCAACTCCCGATCTACCAGGTCGATGCCTTCAGCGATCGCGTATTCGGCGGCAATCCGGCGGCGGTCTGCCCGCTGGAGCACTGGCTGGACGACGTCACCCTGCAGCGCATCGCCGAAGAGAACAACCTCTCCGAGACCGCGTACTTCGTCGCCGAAGGCGAGGGCTACCGGCTGCGCTGGTTCACCCCCGAGGTGGAAGTCGACCTGTGCGGCCACGCCACCCTGGCCGCGGCCTGGGTGCTGTTCAACGAACTCGGCGCCCGCGAGTCGACCCTGCGCTTCTTCACCCGCAGCGGCGAACTGCGGGTCAGCCGCGAGGGCGATCGCCTGGCGATGGATTTCCCGCAGAAGCATCCCCAGCCACACACGCCACCAGCCGGCCTGGCCGAAGCCCTGGGCTGCCGGATCGCAGCGCTGTACCGCAGCGACGACTACATCGTGGTGGTGGAGGATGCGCAGACCCTGGAGAACCTCAAGCCCGACTTCGCCGCCCTGATGCACTACGACGTGCGCGGCATCGCCGTGACGGCGCTGGGCAGCGACGGTTTCGATTTCGTCTCGCGCTTCTTCGGCCCGCGGGTCGGGGTCAACGAAGACCCGGTGACCGGTTCGGCGCATACCTCGCTGGTCACCTACTGGGCCGAACGCCTGGGCAAGCGCCGCTTCGTCGCCCGCCAGGGCGGTGCGCGGCGCGGCCAGTTGCGTTGCGAGCTGGCGGACAACGGCCGGGTGATCATCAGCGGCGAAGCGCGCCTGTATATGCGCGGCAGCCTGTTCCTCGGAGCCTCGGCATGAGCCTGCATCTGCACACGCCCTTGCTGGCGTCACGCCCGCTGAGCCTGGCCAGCGGCCAGGAGGTCTGGCTGAAACTGGAGGCGCTGCAGCCTGCCGGTTCGTTCAAGCTGCGCGGTATCGGCCTGGCCTGCGAACACCATGCGCGGCAGGGCAAGCGCCGGTTCATCTCGTCCTCCGGCGGCAATGCCGGGATCGCCGTGGCCTATGCCGGACGTTGCCTGGGCCTGCCGGTGACCGTGGTCGTACCGGAAACCACCACCGAGCGCGCCCGCGAGCTGATTCGCCAGGAGCAGGCCGAGGTCATCGTCCACGGCAAGGTCTGGCAGGAGGCCAATGAACTGGCCTTGTCACTGCTGGGCGAGGACGATGCCTTCATTCATCCGTTCGACGACCCGCTGCTGTGGGAGGGCCATGCCAGCCTGGTGGACGAAGTCGCCGCAGACGGTTTCACGCCGGATGCGGTGGTCCTGGCGGTGGGTGGGGGCGGGCTGCTGTCCGGTGTCTGCGAAGGGCTGCGGCGCAACGGCTGGGACGATGTGCCGGTGTTCGCCGTGGAAACCGCCGGTGCCGCCTCGTTGGCAGCCGCCATGGCCAAGGGCGAACGGGTGGTGCTGGACAGCATCGACAGCGTCGCCACCTCCCTGGGTGCCAAGCAGGTCAGCGAACAGGCTTTCATGCTGAGCCAGGGTGGAAAGGTGTTCAGCCATGTGGTCAGCGATGCCGACGCGCTGGACGCCTGCGAGCGCTTTCTGTCCGACCATCGGCTGCTGGTCGAGCCGGCCTGTGGTGCTGCGCTGGCCCTGGCCTATGCGCCGAGTGCCGAACTGCGCCGCTACGAGCGTGTGCTGGTGGTGGTCTGCGGTGGCGTGACCGCAACCCTCGAGCAGATCCGCGAGTGGCGCAAGACCGCGAAGTGACCCTGCAGGGTTGTATCGCTGTGTATCCACCGGGCGAACAGCGCGGACTCGGTTACAAATAGCGCTGCCGCTGGATACGTCGCCGATACATGCCGAGGTCCAAATGGAGCAGCCCGAACGCACCTGGCGGCGGGCATGAGCGACGTAGCCATCTGGAGATATCAGCATGACCAAGCCTGTCACCATCCTCTATACCGCCCACACCCACACCAGCGGCGGCCGCGAAGGCCGCGGTCGTACCCGCGACGGCGAACTCGACCTGGTATTGAGCCCGCCGGGTTCCGGGCGGCCGGGCAGCAACCCCGAGCAGTTGTTCGCCATCGGCTGGTCCGCCTGCTTTATCGGCGCCTTGCGCCGGGCGGGGCAGAAGTACAAGGTGCGCATTCCCGATGACGTCGCGGTAGATGCCTACGTGTCCCTGGGCAACAGCGCCGATGGTGGCTTCGTCCTGGTCGCGCAACTGACCGTTCACCTGCCGGGCCTGACGCAGGAAGACAAGCAGACCCTGGTCGCCGAAGCGCACCAGATCTGCCCGTACTCCAAAGCGACCCGCGGCAATATCGAGGTGGATTTCGTGATTCCGTGAGCGGGAACGGCGTGCGCGAGGAGGGTGACGATGTCAGCGCTTCGTGCACCTATTTATAACTAAACTAAATGATTATTTAGTTTAGTTATAAATTAATTGCATTGTTCAAGAGGACAGGGCACGGCTCAGCCAGACCGTCAGGCCGCCGCTTTCCGGGTCTTCGACCACATGCTCCAGCACCTCGAAACCGTGTTCGCACAGCAGATTGCGGTATTCCTGCGGATCGAGGCTGGCGTGATACAGCGTCTCGCCCTGGAATTCACCCAGGGCTTCGCCCAGGCCAGTGCCGCTGGTGAACACCAGCAGCGTGCCGGGTGCTGCGTGGCGCTGGAACACCGGGAACATCCGGCGTTGGTCGTCGGGGTGCAGATGGAAAAAGCTGTTCCAGGCAAGGATGCCGGCGAACTGGCGACCCAGGTCCAGCTTGCGCATATCGGCGCGAATCCATTCGTGCTCGGCGAATCGCACGCGGCACTGGGCAATCATCTGCGCCGAGGCATCCACGCCAGTCACCTGATGACCAGCCTCGGTCAGCAAACGTGCCACCGGTTGACCGGAACCACAGCCGATATCCAGGACCTGTGAAGACGGTTGCAGCAGCGAATGAAAACGCTCGATCCATTTGCGATCGGGGAAATGATTGCCGCGCAGTCGATCCCAGGTGTCGGCATGGCGGTCGTAGAGATCGATGATCTGGTGCGCGGAGGGATGGTGAAGCATGGAGGGTGTCGATCCTTGGATTGAGGCGCAGCGTTCCGGGTGGGGTTCAGGGGTTGAAATGTACTCTGGGTGTGGGCTGGGGGGAATACGTCTAGGTTCGTATAATGTATATTATGTTAAATAACGTGTTCGGTTAGATGTGCTTCGTATGTCACCAGCAGTACACCGAACTAAAAATAGAAAATTCCCAGCACTAATCTTCAAAAATGGAGAACGCTTTACCTGTTTTGTTCTTCAGCATCCGGAAGTGAAGATCCAAAAACCTGTGTCCCGCTGGCTCAGGCCTTCCCGCTAGGCATGCTGTTTGACCTGGGCTCCAACACCCACTTTGGGCTCGACTGAACGGCCAGCGAGGTCGGTCCTGTGCTAGCCCGCCGAGTGGGTACGGCGAATCCTATTAGCTTGTGAAACCCGCTTAAACGGAGCTACCAGTTGAGCCCGATACCCAGTCGGGTAGTCACCTTCTTGCAGTCCTACCTGGGCATCGCCGAGCTTTTCTGCCGCGTCATAGAAGGTTCTAAACAGGTGATCCCACAGCAGTAAGAACTCGCCGAAATTGACCTGGGCATCTTCGAACTCCCGTTTGTGGTGCCAGCGGTGTGTCTCCGCGACGCCAATCACATTGCGCATCCAGCCTAGCGAGTAGTCCAGGTTGGAATGTTGAAATGCGAGATGCACTGTCAGGATGCCAAACCAGGTTGCGACGAGAGCTGAAGGTGTCCCCATCGCGAAGAGCACCAAGAGTCCAGGGCCCGCCATGATCGCCGCGTGTAGTGGATGTCGACGCTCGCCATTCATCCAATAGAGGCGCTCTGCACTGTGATGGGGCTCATGTAAGCGCCATAGCCACGGCACATAGTGGCTGAGTCGGTGCATGGCATAGAGACTGAGATCCAAAACCATGGCTACGATGAGCAACTGGATCCAGAGCGGCCAAGTCGTTGGAAAGGTGCGAGCGGCATCAGGCACCCAATCGCCCAGTCGAGCCAGAATCGCAGCGGTGAACTGGATGACGGACAGATTCACGATCAGGTGAAGCAGATCGGTCAGTGTGTCGCCGTGGTCGGTAAGCCAGCTCTGACGGCACGGTTGTAGACGCTCCAGCATGGCGACCGGAATAATTCCGACTACTGCAATCAGGGCTGTGCTGGGCCAATATGGCACGCCCTCGTAAAGCTGCCAGATCATCCAGCCAGCCGTACCGCCAAATATGACGGGATAGCTGAACCAGCGGATCAGAAACCTGAAGCAATTGCTCATCATGCAGCCCCCTCTTCTTGATGCCCCTACGTTAGGCGGTCCCCAGGGTTCTGGCTTGAACAAAAAAGCTGACCTCAGCTGCTGAGACTGACCTGGCTCAGAGCTGACGAAGGATCGAGGCCAAATAGGCTGCGAAAGGTGCGGGAAAAGTGCGCGGAATCCGAGAATCCTGCAGCATGGGCGGCCCCTGTCAGACTTTGGCCAGCCGTAATGAGCTGTAACGCAGCGACTAGGCGAAGCCACTTACGGTAGCTGCGCAATGGCAAGCCAGTCTGTTCAACAAACCAATGAGAAAAACGAGTCGTCGACAGGTGCATCAGGTCTGCCAGTTCTTGTCTGCCATTGGCGGGCTCGTTCAAGGCTTCAAGGACAAGTTGCAGCCGTGGATCGATGATCGGCAGATCGGTGAGATTAAGAAATTGGCGAACCGCTCCCCGCATTTGCTGTGCGGTGATACAGGGAGTTGCCAACAGTCTCTGCAGAGACACAATGCTTTGCACATCGATAGGCAAGATGCTCGTAGAGGCATTGAATGCCCGTGCCTCCTCAGAAAGTGCATCAAGGTAAATCGAAATAACCTCAACTGCTTCGATTCGATGAGTGACGCCCGCGTGAATGCAAATGGCTCGGGCCGTGACGTGGCTGTCAGATGTAGTCACCGTCAAGTCGCGGTTGATACCAATGGTGATCTGGTGAGCCATGTGGCGATGCCAATCATGATTGCCTACCTGCCCTAAAAACACCCCGAAACCTGGAGATACCCAGGCTTTGCCGTGCCAGCTGGCACTCTGTGATGCAATCACCTGACAGTTCCTCTGCTTTTGGCACCCTACCCTGCATGACACTCTATTTGATCCAAATCAACGAAGTGCTGTTATCGCCAAAACGAGCGTTCATGCCCCGGGGCAATCTGCTATCGTCGCCCTATCGCCCCGCCTGGTGAATTGCTGTGCGTCGGATTGGATTGATCCTGGTAATGATTGCTAGCCTCGTGCTGCCGGCCTTCGGCGGTGTGGCTTTCAGCATGCCGGCACAACCTTGCCCGATGCAGAGCGCCGATCATCAGGGCCATGCAATGGCCGATGCTCCGTGCTGCGAGCAAATGGACAAGTCTGATGGGGTGGCCAAGAAGTCCCCTTGCAAACCCGGCCAGGAATGCAAGACCGGAGGACTTCTCCAGACCACCGTGATCAAGAGCATATCCCCTCTCCCCTCACGCCCCGAGATATTGCTGACCCAGTCGGTGATTAAGCGAGAGCCCGCAGGACTCTGGCGCCCTCCTCGTTTCGTCTAATGCAGTGATCATCCCGCGCCTTACAGTCAGGCGCATCGTCGCGGTCACGTTTCGTAGTCGCGACTTCGATCAATCGCATTGGAGGCGAAAGCATGTCCGCTTTCCTTTTTCCACGCCGTGGCTTTCTCGGTGTGTTGGCTGCCGCATTCTGGGCAGCTCCCTGGCTTGCCGCGCAGGCGCAGCCCCTAACTTTCGAACGAGCCCAAGCTCTGGCCGAGCAGAGTGCCCCTGAGAACCTCGCGCGCCAGGCGCAGGTGGCATCGGCACAGCAGGCTGTCGAGCCCGCAGACGCCCTGCCCGATCCCAAGCTGATTCTAGGCATCGACAACCTGCCGATCGAAGGCCCTGACCGTTACACGCTTAATCGTGACTCCATGACCATGCGCCGCATTGGGTTCATGCAGGAAGTCCCCAACAGTGACAAGCGTCAGGCTCGGCGCCAGTTGGCCGAGGCTTCAGTAGGCCGAGCCGAGGCCGAGCAGCGTGCCATGCAGTTGGAGATCAAGCGCCAGACGGCAGTGAGCTGGCTGGATGTGTACTACGCCGAACGCAGTGTTGGCCTCTTCGATCAACTGGACCGTCAGATCGAGATGCTCCGCTCGACCGTGCAATCGCTGATTGCCGGCGGTAGTGCTCAGCCTGGCGAGCTGTTGCAGGCCGACCAGGAAGCTTTGGCGTTACAAGATCGGCGAGATGAACTGAATCGCGATGTGGCAGTAGCTCGTGCCAAGCTGCGCCGCTGGATAGGCAACGAGGCTGACCAGCCTTTGCAAGGAGGTGTTCCCAGTCTGAACCTGGTGGCACCGCACCTGCAGCAACGCATTGCCTCACACCCTGAGTTGCGCGCTGCCTCCGCCCGAGTCGGCGAGGCTAGCGCCGAGCTGAACGAGGCCATCGCCGAGAAGACCCCCGACTGGGGTGTTGAGTTTGCCTACAACAATCGCGACAACCAGTTCGGCGATATGGTGATGGTGCAATTTACCTTCGACCTGCCGTTGTTCGTAGGCACACGTCAGGGGCCCAAGATCAACGCCAGACAACAAAGCGTGTCGCAGATGGAAGCCGAGCAGGAAGCATTACTGCGCGCCCATCAGGCTGAGCTGGAAGGCGGTATTGCCGAGCTTGAGCAACTGCGCAGGACCTTGTCACGCACCGAAAAAACCTTGATCCCGCTTGCAAGCAAACGTGCCGATCTCGAACTGGCCGCCTACCAAGCCGGTAACAGCCAGCTCACATCCGTTATTACTGCCCAGCGCGACCTGATTGATGCGCAACTGCGGCAGATTGAACAACAGCGCAAGTTGAGCCAGCTCTCCGCAAGCCTGTACTACGCCTATGTGGAGGGCCTGAAATGAAGATATCGACATTTGGTTTTGCGGTCGCCGTGCTGACCGTGGGCATTGGCGCGGCGGGCGGTGGCTACTGGCTGGCCCAGCGGCAAGCCAAACACGAGCTACTGCCTAGCTCCGCACCGACGGACGAGCGCAAGGTGCTCTATTGGTACGACCCGATGCAGCCTGAGCAGCGCTTCGATAAACCGGGCAAGTCACCTTTCATGGATATGGAGCTTGTCCCTAAATACGCAGGATCCGAGCAAGATCCGTCTGTCCTGAGCGTCCCCGCTCAAGCCGTGCAGAACCTCGGAATGCGGACCTCGACGGTGATCCGCGGTGTACTGCCCTCGGATATCGAGGTGGTCGGCTCCCTGGCCTATAACCAGCGAGAGGTAGCGAACCTCCAGGCCCGCGCTGGCGGATTCGTCGAGCGGGTTTACGGGCGTGCCCCTGGCGATGTACTGCCAGCTGGAACACCCCTGGTCGACCTGCTGATTCCCGAGTGGTCCGCCGCGCAGTTGGAGTTCCTCGCGGTACTGCGTACCGGTGACGCCCGCTTGATCACTGCGGCCCAAGAGCGCCTCCGCCTGCTCGGCATGCCACAAGCGTTGATAGAGCAGGTTCGCCGCAGCGGCAAACCGCGGGCAGTGCAAACCCTCACCACACCTATCAGCGGCGAGCTCCAAGCCTTGCAGGTACGCGCCGGGATGACCGTTGAAGCCGGGCAGGATCTGGCGTTGATCAACGGGCTGTCCAGTGTCTGGCTCGATGCGGCGATACCCGAGGCCATGGCCGGAAGTATCCAGGTCGGGGACGAGATCCGCGCCAACCTGACGGCCTTTCCTGATCGACCGCTGCTGGGCCGCGTCATAGCCTTGCTGCCGAGTGCCGATCCGCAAACGCGCACGCTCACGGTACGCAGCGAGCTACCCAACCCTGCCGGTAAGTTGCGCCCCGGCATGTTCGCCGCCGTACGCCTGAACAGTGCCGTCGAACAATCCACGCTTCTTGTGCCGAGTGAAGCCGTGATTCGCACCGGGAAGCGTGCATTGGTGATGCTGGCCGAAGGCGACGGACGCTACCGTCCCCAGGAAATCACCTTGGGCCGCGAGGCCGATGGGCGTCTGGAGGTGTTTTCCGGTCTTGAGGAAGGTCAGGCGGTCGTTACCTCCGGCCAGTTCCTCATCGATTCGGAAGCCAGCCTGCAGGGCATCCTGGCCGGCAATGCAGAACAGGACAGCACGGAGGGGCTGCATGTGTCTCACGGCGTTATTCGCGCACTGGACGGGAAACAAGTCACCCTGGAGCATGGCCCCTTCGAGAGCCTGAATATGCCAGGTATGACCATGGCTTTTCCTCTGGTCAGCTCCGAAGTAGCTGTGGGACTTAAGCCAGGAGATCACGTACGCATCGCCGCACGTCAGACAAACTCCGGCCTGCTGATCGAGCAGCTCCGCAAGGAAGGAGACCAGCCATGATCGCGCGCCTGATCCATTGGTCGATCGGCAACCGCTTCCTGGTACTGCTGGCCACCCTGTTCATCACCGCCCTGGGCCTCTGGTCGCTGCGCAACACGCCGTTGGATGCACTGCCGGACCTATCTGACACCCAGGTCATCATCAGAACCAGCTTTCCCGGACAGGCACCGCAGATCGTCGAGAACCAGGTGACCTACCCACTGGCCACAACCATGCTCTCGGTACCGGGGGCGAAGACGGTGCGCGGCTACTCGTTCTTCGGCGACTCCTTCGTCTACGTGCTGTTCGAGGACGACACCGACCTCTACTGGGCGCGCTCGCGGGTGCTGGAGTACCTCAACCAGGCGCAGGAACGCCTGCCCGAGGGTGTTACCACCACCCTTGGGCCGGATGCCACCGGCGTGGGCTGGATCTACCAGTACGCCTTGGTCGACCGCAGCGGCCAGCATGATCTTGCCCAGCTGCGGGCACTGCAGGACTGGTTCCTCAAGTACGAACTCAAGAGCCTGCCCAACGTAGCCGAAGTGGCCACCCTCGGCGGCATGGTCAAGCAATACCAAGTGCTGCTCGATCCGCAGAAGCTGGTGGCTTATGGGGTAACTCAGCAGGAGGTCGAAGCGGCGCTGAAGAGCGCCAATCAGGAAACCGGCGGCGCCATCCTGGAGCTGGCAGAGCGCGAGTACATGGTGCGGGCTTCAGGCTATCTAGAGAGCCTGGCGGATTTCCGCAATGTGCCGCTGCGGGCTTCGGCCAGCGGAGTTCCGGTGCTGCTGGGTCAGGTGGCCACCATTCAGCTGGGGCCAGAGATGCGTCGTGGCATTGCCGAGCTGGATGGCCAGGGTGAAGTGGTAGGCGGCGTGGTCATCTTGCGCTCCGGAAAGAATGCCCGCGATACCATCGCCGCGGTGAAGACCAAGCTGGACAGCCTGAAGGGCAGCTTGCCGGCCGGCGTCGAGGTGGTCACCACCTATGACCGTTCGCAATTGATCGACCGCGCCATCGATAACCTCAGCTACAAGCTGCTGGAAGAGTTCGCGGTGGTTGCCCTGGTTTGCCTGATCTTCCTCTGGCACCTGCGCTCGTCGCTGGTCGCGATCATCACCCTGCCCCTGGGCATCCTGATGGCCTTCATCGTCATGCGCTACCAGGGCGTCAATGCCAACATCATGTCGCTCGGCGGGATCGCAATCGCCATCGGCGCCATGGTCGATGCCGCCGTGGTGATGATCGAGAACGCGCACAAGCACATCGAGGCCTGGAAGGCTCGACACCCCGGTGAACCGCTTCAGGGCGAGGCGCACTGGCGGGTGATCGGCGAAGCTGCGGCCGAGGTCGGGCCGGCGCTGTTCTTCAGCCTTTTGATCATCACCCTGTCTTTCCTCCCGGTCTTCACCCTGGAGGCCCAGGAGGGTCGCCTGTTTGGCCCGCTGGCATTCACCAAGACCTATGCCATGGCTGCCGCCGCTGGCCTCTCGATCACCTTGGTACCGGTGCTGATGGGCTATTGGATTCGTGGGCATATCCCCAGCGAACAACAGAACCCCTTGAATCGTTGGCTGATCGGTGCATACCGGCCGGTGCTGGAGTGGGTGCTGGCTTGGCCTAAGGTGACCCTAGCGCTGGCCTTGCTAGTGTTTTTGTCCAGTCTCTGGCCCCTCAGCAGACTCGGAGGAGAGTTTCTACCGCCGATGGACGAGGGCGACTTGTTGTACATGCCATCAGCCCTGCCCGGCTTGCCGGCCAGCAAGGCCACCCAGCTGCTGCAGCAAACCAACCGGATGATCCTCACGGTGCCCGAAGTGGCACGGGTATTCGGCAAGGCCGGGCGAGCAGAGACCGCCACCGATCCAGCACCGCTGGAAATGTTCGAGACCACGGTGCAGTTCAAACCACGCGATCAATGGCGCGCGGGGATGACACCCGAAAAGCTGATCGAGGAACTGGATCGCGCGGTAAAAGTTCCGGGGCTGTCCAATATCTGGGTGCCGCCCATCCGCAACCGCATCGACATGCTGGCGACGGGGATCAAGAGCCCCATTGGGGTGAAAGTATCCGGAACCTCCTTGGTCGACATCGAGCGCATAACGCGCGATATCGAGGCCGTGGCCAAAGAGGTGCCTGGGGTGAGTTCGGCCTTGGCAGAACGCCTTACTGGCGGCCGTTACGTGGACATCCAGATCGATCGACTGGCCGCGGCGCGCTATGGCCTGAGCATCGCCGATGTGCAGGCGGTGGTATCGGGCGCCATCGGCGGCAGCAATATTGGTGAGACGGTTGAAGGACTGGCCCGCTTCCCGATCAACCTGCGCTATCCCAAGGAGTGGCGAGACAGTCCGCAGGCACTACGGCGTATGCCGATCCTCACGCAAGCCGGCCAGCAGATCACCTTGGGCACCGTCGCCCAGGTTAGTCTGACCGAAGGGCCGCCAATGCTGCGCAGCGAGAACGGGCGTCTGTCCGGTTGGGTCTATGTCGATGTCCGTGGGCGCGACCTGGCATCGACCGTGCGCGAGTTGCAGCAACGCGTAGCTGAGCAGGTACAACTCGATGCTGGCATGACCGTCTCCTACTCCGGTCAGTTCGAGTTCCTGGAGCGCGCCAATGCACGGCTGGCCTGGGTGGTACCGGCGACCTTGTTGATCATCTTCGTGCTGCTTTACCTGACCTTCAGCCGCTTCGGTGAGGCCCTACTGATCATGGCAACCCTGCCCTTCGCCCTATCGGGCGGCATCTGGCTGCTCTACTGGTTCGGCTTCAACCTGTCGGTTGCCACTGGGGTCGGCTTTATCGCCTTGGCCGGCGTCTCGGCGGAATTTGGGGTGATCATGCTGCTGTACCTGAAGAATGCCTGGCATGCACGTATGGATGCCGGGCGCAGCGGTGACCCGGCACTACTGGAGGCAATTCGTGAAGGCGCAGTGCTGCGCGTGCGGCCCAAGGTGATGACGGTGGCCGTGATCATCGCCGGCCTGTTGCCAATCCTCTGGGGCGGAGGTGCCGGATCTGAAGTGATGAAGCGCATCGCCGCGCCCATGGTCGGCGGCATGATTACCGCGCCGCTGATGTCCATGTTGGTTTTGCCGGCCGCGTACTGGCTGATGCGAAGGCAGCGTACACAGAAGGTTCGCGCACCGCAGGAGCTATAGCTTTACAAACCCGGGCAAGCCACGCGCCAAGCTGACTCGCCCGGGTAACGCGGCAGGAAGCATTACGGCGATGTAACTTTGACTTCATTTTTATGACAGGTTGAGCGGATATATTTTAATCACCACCTTGAAGGAGTGATTAAACATGAAAAGCCTCAAAGTTATTGCAGCCCTTGCCGCTATGGTTGTTTCCTCTGCCACTCTGGCAGAAGGCGGCGCTGATCGTGTTTATGGTCGGATGATTCAGGCCAATGAGCAGGCCATGCAAGAGTATGCTGCCGCTAACGGAAAGAATCCGCCTGAAGTTATTCATTACCGCTACGGCATGAAGCTCGATATCGCCAGGGTCGTGGCCACTACCTCAACGGACTCTAGCTGCAATGTGATGCCAGCCCAGATGACCTACGAGGACTCCAACGGCGATCTGAATATTCTTGAATACCGTGCAGCCGGAACAGGTTGCCGGAACCAAAACTAATAAATGACATCGCGCTGACTGAAAAGTAATTTTCAAGTCACCCTGACGTTATTTGGCATGTGGAAATATGGCCAAGGCGCGCCTGGTTATGCACGGCGCGCTTGGCACATATATGCGACCACACAATGACAACTGCCAATAACATCAGGAGCATTTATGAATAACAGAACCCTGTTAGGACTTTCTCTACTCGCTCTGAGCATCAGTACCGGGCAAGCTGCAATGGCCGCCGACGAGAAAGGCGAGGGATTTATCGAAGGCAGCAGCCTGACCATCCTCAATCGAAATCTCTACTTCAACCGTGACTTCCGCAAAGGCCAGTCCAGCAGCTCGGGTAATGGCTATTCGGAAGAGTGGGCGCATGGCGTGATAGGCCGATTCGAGTCTGGCTTCACCGAGGGCACCATAGGCTTCGGTGTCGATGCCTTTGCCATGCTAGGACTCAAACTTGACACCGGCGACGGCCGTTCAGGAGCCGGTGGCTCAGTCGATGTGCTGCCTTACAACAGCCTCGGGCAGGCTGAGGATAACTACTCCAAACTGGGTGGCGCGGTGAAAGCTCGGTTCATGGATACCGAGATCAAGGTAGGCGACGTCTTTCCTGTCAGCCCTGTCGTCCAATACGGTGATGCGCGGCTTTTACCGGAGAGTTTCCGAGGTATCACCGTGCTCAACAGCAGCGTGGAAGGACTGTCGCTTCAAGGTGGTCGCCTCCACTCGATGAGCCAACCCAATACCAGCAGCATGCGCGACGGCTTCGCTACCTTCTACGCAGGCGAAGTGGACTCGCCATGGATCGCCTATTTCGGTGGTGATTACACGCTTAATGACAACGTCGGCTTTAGTCTCTACACCAGCCGCCTCAAGGATGCCTGGAATCAATATTACGCGGGCACCACGCTGAGCTACCCGCTTGCGGACGATGTCGCCTTGATCGGCGGGCTGAACTACTACAAGGCGGTCGATGAAGGGAAGCAGCTCCTCGGGAGCTTCGATAACAACATCTGGAGCGGCAAGGTCGGCATCCAATTCGGCGCTCACACAGTGCTGGTGGGTCTCCAGCGCAACAATGGCGATGATGACTTCGACTACTTGCGCCAATCGGACTCCATCTACCTCGACAACTCCATCCAGTACAGCGACTTCAACTCGCCGAAGGAGAAGTCATGGCAAGTGCGCTATGACCTGGATATGGAGCCTTTCGGTGTGCCTGGGTTGAGCTTCATGACTCGATATGCCCAAGGCTGGGATGCCGACTACAGCAAGGCCAACGAAGTCTATATGCGCCGTGATGACAACGGCGATCCGTTGACCAACCAGAAGCGCTGGGAGCGGGACATCGAGGCCAAGTACGTTGTGCAGACTGGATCACTGAAGGATATGTCTTTCCGTGTTCGCCAAATGACCACTCGCGCGACCGATTACGAGTCGGATCTGGATGAAGTCCGCCTGATTGTCGAGTACCCGCTGGAAGTTCTCTAACCCTGGCAAGCGGGCGGGTTGATTGCCCGCTCGCGCCTTGGTCCTGCTGTCCCCTCGTAGTGCTCCTTTGGTTTGGAGACAGCCCTTGGCGCCCTCGGGCGCCTTTTTTACTTAGGTTAAAGGGCGTATGAAAAAGAGTCGGCCACTACACACAAGCGGCCGTGCTGGCAGGCAGTACTACTGAGCGGGATATTCTGCAACGACCTGATCAGACCCCGCCTTGGTCAAGCCAATGACCTGGTAGGCATGCTGTACGCCATCGACTTCCATACCGGGGGAGCCCGCCGGCATCCCGGGAACAGCGATGCCCACGAGATCATCGCGCTTGGTGAGCTCGATGACCTGAGCCGCCGGCACATGACCTTCGACGAACTTGCCGTCAATCACCGCGGTGTGACAAGACGCCAACCGCGGCGCAACGCCCAGACTTTGCTTCACTGCCGACATGTTGCTTTCGACATGGTCGACGACTTTGAAGCCATTCGCTTCGAGGTGTGAAATCCACTTCTTGCAACATCCGCAATTGGCATCACGATGGACATCAATCGTCAGGGCATCAGCTGCTTGAACTGCAGATGTGACGGAGAGAGCGGCCAGCAAGGCCAGATATTTAGCTTTCATGCACGTGCTCTTTGCCATCGGCGTGGGTGTGGGTCTTGGGCGAGGCGTTCGGAGCCTGCTCGGCGTGATGATCACCTCCGTTGGACGACGCCTCATCCCCAGCATGGTGGTCATCGCCACTCATATCCGAATGGTGACCTGCCTTAGGTGCGGAGCCACCCTCGCTATCCGTAGCCGCGGCATCGTGATGACCAGGCTCTCCAGCATCACCTGATCCATGATGGTCATCGCCACCGCCACTATTGTCATGATGGCCAGGCTTGTTGTCGCCGTGCTGTCCTTCATGGTTATGCATCTGCGTTTCCCCACCACCGTGCTGATGGCCGCCACTGGATGCGACGAGTGTTTGGTATTGCTTGGCATCCATCGTCGGCAGTTGGTTGAGGAAGGCAACCATGCCCCAGATGTACTCGTCTCCCATGCTCTTGCCCCACGCAGGCATACCCGTTGCCTTGATGCCATGCTTGATCACCCAGAACGCTGCTGACGGATTGCCATCGACACCGATCTTGGCGAGGTTGGGGGGCGCAGGATAAAGCGATTGGCTTAGCTCGGTCTCCGCCACACCTGGCGCCAAATGACAGCCGATACACATGGAGTTGTAGTTGCCCGCACCGGCGCGAATAAGAGCTTGATCATCCAGGTTGGGAACCTCGATGTCCCGCGAACGGACTTCGATAGAGCGGTCACGGGCCATCGTGAGAAACGCATGCACTGCAGGAAAATGGGGATCGTCGGCCCCCACGTTGACCACGCCAAAGTAGGCGCCGGCCAGGACAGCTGTGCTACCGACCACGCCGGCCGCCACCAAAGTTTTAATTGTTCTTTTCATGTCAGGTTCTCAAAACCACATCCGGATACCGGCGACAAAACGCGCCTCGTCTACATCACCGCCCTCGTCGCGCACCATGTCTGCCGTGTTGCCATAGGAGCGGCTCCAGGAAACCCCGATATAGGGGGCAAACTGCCTGACAATCTCGTAACGCAGACGCAAGCCGAGCTCGGTATTTGCCAACCCAGACCCCACACCTCGCTCAGGATCGTTCTTGCCGTAGAAGTTCATTTCGGCAGTTGGCTGGAGAATCAGCCGGTTGGTCAGCAGAATGTCGTACTCGCCCTCCAGTCGGGCAGCAGTTTGGCCATTCTCGCCGACGAAGGCCGTGGCTTCGGCCTCAAAGGCGTAAAGCGCCATGCCCTGGATACCGAAGGCGGCCCAAGTCTGCGGCGACTCCGGTTTGAAGTCCTGGCGAACGCCCGCGACGACATCCCACCAAGGGCCGATCGAGCGGCCGTACAGCAGCTGTAATTCAGCATCCTCGGTCACGCCGTTGGTACGCTCGCCTTCGGAGCGGAACCAGACCCGGTTGATATCACCGCCTACCCAGCCCGACGCATCCCAGGCCAGGGTGCTGCCCTCATCTGCGTCCTGGTATTCGAGCTGATCGAGCAGGAAAAAACTGTTGATGGCGCTGTCGTGAACCTTGTGGCCAGGTAATGGCGGGAAAGCCGCTTGGCGATCAGCATCCGTCAGAACGGGAATCGGCGTACGGCTGGTGGTTCTCGGGGCTTCAGCGGAGCCATGGTTCATCTTTGAATGATCCATGCCCTCCATCTGTCCTTGCATGGCGCCATGCCCCATCTTGCTGTGATCCATAGCCTGGGCCTTCTCTTGGCTCTGGCCGTGGCCCATCTGGCTATGATCCATGCTGCCCGAAGCACCCTGCATGGCGCCGTGATCCATCTTGCTGTGGTCCATGGCTGGAGCCTTTTCTTGGCTCTGGCTCTGGCTGTGGCCCATCTGGCTATGATCCATGCTGCCCGAAGCACCCTGCATGGCACCATGGTCCATCTTGCTGTGATCCATGCCCTCCATCTGCGCTTTGGTAGCGCCGTGGCTCATCTGGCTATGGTCCATCGACATGGTGCCGTGCCCCATTGCCGAATGATCCATTTCTTCCGCAGCCAAAGTAACGCCGCCGCTGAACGCACTCAGCGACACAGCCAGCGCCAAGAGAGATGGACGTGAAAACCTAGTGGTCATGGTTCGAACCTGCTTCGGCTTCGGTGCCGCCATGCTTATCCATCATGTTTTCGTGATTCATGCCGTCATGCTTCATGTCTCCGTGATCCATGGCGCCATGATCCATATGCTGGCCAGCCGCCTTATCCTTCGACTGATCTGCGTGATTGCCACTGGCGGTCTTGGGCACAGCCGACTCGGCAGCATGTTGTTCGTGCTCACTGTGCCCCTCACCTGCCAACGAAACCGGTGCGTGCAGGGCAGCCAATAGGCTGAACATGACTGCGCTGCCAGCCAGGGCATTTCGCTTCATAAAAGTGCTCATCAGAAATCTCCTTTACTCATCCACACGAACTTCACGGAACATGCCCATTTCCATGTGGAGCAACAGGTGGCAGTGATAGGCCCAACGACCCAACGCATCGGCAGTCACTCGATAGCTGCGCTTGGAACCTGGCGGCATGTCGATGGTGTGTTTACGCACCAGGAAATTGCCGTTCGCATCCTCCAGGTCGCTCCACATGCCATGAAGATGGATCGGATGAGTCATCATGGTGTCGTTGACCAGCGTGATGCGAACACGCTCGCCGTACTTGAGGCGCAGAGGCTCGGCGTCAGAGAACTTGATGCCATCGAAGGACCAGGAGAATTTCTCCATGTGCCCGGTAAGGTGCAGCTCGATGGTGCGACTTGGTTCGCGACCATCCGGGTCGAGGAAGGTGCTGCGCAGGTCAGAGTACGTGAGGACGCGTCGGCCGTTGTCTCGCAAACCAATACCTGGGTCGTCCAACTTATGCGTTGGTGTCATGGTTTGCATATCGACCAGCGGGTTGTTGGTCTCTGAGGCTGGGTGTGCCTGCATGGCACCTGCCATGCCTGCCATGCCTGCCATGCCTGCCATGCCCGAATGATCCATTCCAGCCATCTGGCTGTGATCCATGCCGGCCATGCCACCCTGCATGCTGCCATGATCCATTCCCGCCATATTGCCCTGATCCATCCCGGCCATGTTCCCGTGATCCATACCGCCCATGCTGCCGTGATCCATACCCATGTCGCCCATGGCAATCAGCGGACGCGGGTCGGGGCTGGGTACTGGTGCACTCAACCCCTCCTGTACAGCAAGGGTGCCGCGCGCATAGCCAGTGCGATCCATGGATTGTGCAAACACGGTATACGCCTGTTCGCTGTCTGGTTCGACGATCACGTCGTAGGTCTCGGCCACGGCGATACGGAACTCGTCGACGCTGACCGGTTTGACGTGCAGACCATCGGCCGCAACCACAGTCATCTTCAGGCCCGGGATGCGCACATCGAAATAGGTCATCGCCGAGGCGTTGATGAAGCGCAGGCGGATCTTTTCGCCTGGTTTGAATATGCCGGTCCAGTTGCCATTGGGTGCCTGGCCATTCATCAGGTAGGTGTAGGTGTAGCCACTGACGTCAGCGAGATCCGTCGGGCTCATCTTCATCTCGGCCCACATCTTGCGATCGGCTACGGCGGCGGACCAACCCATCTCGCTTACGTCATCGATGAAGTCACCAACGGTGCGTTTGTGCTGGTTGTAGTAGTCCGACTGTTTCTTGAGCTTGGCCAGTACCCGCGTTGGATTTTCATCCGTCCAGTCGCTCAGCAACACGACGTAATCACGGTCGTAACTGAAGGGCTCGGGCTCCTTGGCATCGATGACCAGCGCGCCGTATACGCCGACCTGCTCCTGCAGCCCCGAGTGACTGTGATACCAGTAGGTACCGTTCTGGTTGACCTTGAACTTGTACTCATACATGCCGTCAGGGGCGATGCCATGGAAGCTCAGGCCAGGAACACCATCCATGTTCGCCGGCAGGATGATGCCGTGCCAATGGATGGAGGTGTCCTCCTTGAGGCGGTTGCGCACGCGCAATGTGACGGTATCGCCTTCGCGCCAACGAAGAATCGGCCCAGGGAGCGAGCCGTTGATGGTCATGGCCGTGCGCGCTGCGCCGGTGATGTTCACCGGGGTTTCACCGATGAATAGGTCGAATTCGTTACCAGTCAGTACGTTGGGCTGGCCGGGGCTGTTCACCGCCCAGACCGGCGTGCGCCACAGGCCAAGTCCGCCGATAATACCGGTGGCTGCCAGGCCTTTGACGAAGGTGCGCCTTGTGGTTTTGCTTTGCATGCCGTTTTGTCCAATCCGTCAAATGAGCCGGTGATGGTGTGCCCGGTCTCGGGTTCATGGCTGCTTCAATGTCGGGGATTTACCCCTCAACTTTCCACGTCGGTGCATTGCACAAGCCTTACCGACGATGAGCAGTATGAAACTGCCATATCCCAACCATCCGGGTGATTACATTTCTGTAAGGTAGATGACTTCAGCAGTTGGTGTGCTCTGCTTGCTCGGTTGGACTGCTGGCTACAGGAGCCTCAACTTTCTGCTGCTGGGCCACCCGGTAGGCCTCCAGAGACGTCTGGCGTGCCTGCTCCATGCGCGCGAAGGTTCGGTCAGCACCACCTTCAGCCATTGCCAAGCTGGAGATGCTCAGAGCAGTAACTACAAGCAGAGCTTTGATCGATTTCATTTTGGGTATTCCTCGTAAGTTAAGTGGTCCCTGCAACTGCAGAGGCCGAGCTTTAGGCTCGATGTCACGTTAACTAAGAGGGCCTGTCAGCAACCTGAGCCGAACATTACAGTTCTGTCAGGTTGCTATTTCTTTCTTGTAGCCCATCCAGAAGGCTCGGTACTGTCTTTCATGCCCTCATAAAGCCTTGCGAATTTCTTGAGAGGGCATGCTCGGCAGCGATGCCTAAGCTACTCAGGGTCATTCGCACCCGCGGATAAGACCACCAACAATTAAGAGAGATTGTCACTATGTCGAATAAATCCAACGTCGCTACCGGTGCCGCTCTGGCTCTCGTGGCCGCCAGCCTGTTTGCTACCCTGCCTGTCCAGGCCGCCCAGGACACCAAAGCAGCTGAAGTGAAGTGCTTCGGCGTCAACGGTTGCAAGGGCCAGAACGACTGCATGACCGCCAAAAATGCCTGCAAAGGCCAGGGAGAATGCAAAGGCCAGGGCTTCAAGCTGATGACTCAGGCCAAGTGCGATGAGGCCGGTGGCAAGACCAGCGAATAATGCCGTTGCGGGGAGTGCCTGCCACTCCCCTGCTGGAGTCTTGAATGAGTAAGCGCAAAACACTGGGTTTCGGTCTTGGCCTTCGCAGTGAGTATTACCAGCAGATTCTTGAACAGCGACCTGCGGTCGACTGGTTTGAGATCATTTCCGAGAATTACCTGGTGGGCGGTGGCAAGGCCCTCTACTTTCTCGATGCGATTGGCGAGCAATACCCGTTGGTGATGCACGGAGTATCGCTGTCGATCGGCGGTTCGCATAACCTGGACATGGGCTACCTACGACAGCTCAAGCAACTGGCGGACCGGATACAGCCCCAGTGGGTTTCCGACCACTTGTGCTGGAGTCGCGGCAACGCCCATCAACTCCACGACCTGCTGCCGCTGCCGTTTACCCAAGAAAGCCTGCTGCATGTCGCCGCGCGGGTGCGTCTAGTGCAGGATGTTCTGGAACGTCCCATTGTGCTGGAGAACGTTTCTTCTTACGTGCAGTGGAAGACGTCCAGCATGAGCGAATCGCAGTTTCTCTCGGAACTGAGTTTCCTGACCGGTTGCGAATTGCTCCTTGACGTGAACAACGTCTACGTCAGCGCACGAAATCAGGATTTCGACCCATGGCAGTTCATCTTGGAATTGCCGCACGAGCGGATTCGTCAAATTCATCTGGCCGGGCACAGCGATTACGGGCAGTACCTCATCGACACCCATGACCAGCCCATCGCTGATCCGGTTTGGTCTCTCTACAGCAAGACTTTGAGCTACTTGGGCCCGACATCGACCTTGATCGAGCGGGATGACCAGTTTCCGCCGCTGGAAGAGCTGTTGTCCGAATTAGCACATGCCCGTGCTATCGCCAAATCTGTGATATCGGGGGCCACCCCTTGAGCCTGATCGCCCTACAGACTGCATTTGAAACTTACCTGACAGGTGACAGTGCCCTGCCCTCCAACGAGCTTTTGGAGCAGATCCGAGGTAGCACAGCGCTGAGTGCTCTCGAAGGCCTGCAGATCTACCACAACGCTTACCGTTCGCGCCTGCTTGCGGTCTTGCGAGAAGACTTCCCTGCCCTGCTTCACTGGATCGGCAACGAATCATTCGAGCAGCTCGCACTGGCCTACTTGGCCGCCTGGCCACCACGACATTTCAGCATTCGCTGGCTGGGCGAGAAGCTGCCCGAGTTCATTAGCAGCTACGTCGAAGAACCCCAACTATCGCCGATGCGCGAACTCGCGGAGCTTGAGTGGGCTTTTACACTGGCTTTCGATGCTCAGGACGTCGAAGTGCTTTCACTGCAGGCCATCAGTGATTTTTCGGCTGAAGACTGGATTTCACTCAGGGTTTCCCTGACTGCATCTGCCCGGTGGTTGCAGCTGCAGTACAACACGCTGGAGTTGTGGAAAGCCGCCAAGTCCGGCAGCTTGCTGCCTGATATTACCCGCCTGCCAACGAACCTAGCCTGTCTTGTTTGGCGTCATGAACTCGTCTGCCAGTACCGGAGCCTGGAGCCAGCGGAGGCTTCGGCATTGCAGTTTCTCATCGAGGGCGGATCGTTCGCTGAACTCTGCGAGTCGTTGAGCGCCACGCATGGCGAGCAAGCTCCCTTGCAAGCCGCGACCTGGTTGAAGTTGTGGGTCAACGACGGTTTGCTAAAGCGCGGCCAGCTATTACACGAATGACCCGGAACCTTTAGGCTAGCGCTCTCTCTTTGGCCACTCCGAGCGCTTCTATGACTCACCGCATCATTCATTTCAAACAGCAAGCCTTGCTTGACCCGGAGACCTATCAGGCAATGCTGGCCGACGGCGTTGGTCACTGGGAGCGGCTTGCAGGAGAAGTCGTCGGCATAGAAGACGAAAAAAGCCACGAGTTCGCTGCATTGAAAAGCCTGTTCAAGCGCAAGCGGTACTCCTATGACACGCTGGAAATGCGCGAGCCAGGCGATCACTCAAACTGGCTTCGCGGCCGAGATGGTTCAGAAGGTATGACCAACGAGGTCACCAGTATCCCAGGGCTAAAAGAGCTCTCAGAACTGGATATTTAGTGGGATAGCAGGTCAGCGCTCAAGCGCTGACCTGGGCCGAATAGCCAAGCTCCTGGATGAGTTCGCGGATCGATTCGGCACTTTCTGTGCTCTCAACGGTGACCTTGCCGGCCGCTCGATCCACTTCTACTCGTGCATCCTGATCCAGAGCTTGAATGGCCTTCGTGATTTTGCTCACGCAACTGCCACAGCCCATCCCCGCAACACTCAGACTAAACATGTCTTTCACCTCATTTCGTCCGCGGCTCAAGTTACCGCACGGACAGCATCGACCTTGACACGATGGCAAGGTCAAGCCCGTAAGCGCTACAAAAGGATCAGCCGTTTACCACGGGCGTAAGGATGGGGGTTGGTGAACACACCACGACATGCCTTGCGCCCCTCGTCAGTGCGACGTATAGATTCTGGGGGGTCATAAGCTCAGGATGCAGGACAACCGAGACATCCGCCTCGAGCCCCTTGAGAAGTAATGTGCTGCCTACAGAGCGTCTTGCGATCGGTCGGGCAAGGTGTCTATTGCGCTCTCGCGCTTGAATGGCTGCACTCAGAAAGTCGGCAGCACCTCCCACCACCGCTTGCATTGCAGACCGGCAGCAGTACAGAACCTCCGGTCGGTATACACGTGCCCCGTGCTGCTCAGCGAGCGTATCGATCACACGGAGCGCTTGCCCCAATGTTGGCGCTGCTACGAAATCGATCGCCGCAGCCTCGGCCGCGGTCGGAGGCGTTCGGGCCCTTCCTGCACGCAGCGACTCCACGCGCGTTCGCAGGTTTGCTGCACCTACCCCCGTCATTACGCTGGAAGCAAACTCCACAAGTTGTGCCAGAGCATTGGCACCCTGCAAGTCAAAGTTCCTGGCGAAGTTGACGAGATCTCTCAGGTCGACGGCTTCTACGGCCATGGCACCGGGTGTCTGGCTCGTGAGCTGATGGCGACCTTGCACGTTGATGGAGTCCCCGATGATGAGGACGCTACCCTGAGCGTTGGGAGCTTCGGTTCTCGCGGCCACCAGTCGCTGCTGAACTTCGGTTCCGGCGTTTAGCTGCACCCAACGCACTTCTGCTGGAGCCGTGCGCAGATCCACCGGCTGACCAGCTTGAAGTTGTTGCCTTATGGCGAGCAGCCACTGCCCGAGGTTCTCAGCTCCAGCCAGCCGCCAGCGCCACGGTATCCTCAACTCTCCCGCTGCGGGAAACAGGGGTTGCACCTCATTCGCCCAATGCACCAGTCGATTGCCACGAAAGTCGAAGATGGCTTGCATCGGGTCACCGAGCACGCAGGTCGGAAGCACCTGGGCCAAACCAGACACGATGGCGTGCTGGACGACGTTGCAGTCTTGGTACTCGTCGACAAGCAACCGTGCATAGGTGGCGCGAAGGGGCTGAGCGAGGTGACCGGCCTGCAACAACTGCATGGCGGCCTCCCGAATTGCCGGGTAGTCAGTATTGGGTTGATGCAGCTGTAGGATCTGCGGGTTATGGCCGCTTCGCGCTGGGAACTTAGCGATCAGGCGCATCGAGAATCCGTCAATGGTGGAGACTCGATATGCGGAGTTAGGAACACCGGCTCGTCTCAGGCGCGCCCGTATGGCCGCAACGCCGGCGTTCGTATGTGTCAAGACGAGGATGGGTTTGCTCTGCCTATGCGCGATGAGCGTCTCGGCAATCAATTGCGTTTTTCCACAACCTGCGGGGGCCGTTATGGAGCCACGCTCGATAGCGAAAAGATCAATCTCAGGGGGCACTTGTAAACGTCCAGAGCTGATTCGTGACTGCCATGAAGCCCGGTTCGGCGTTCTGTAAAGACGGACCGACGATGTCCCTTGCAACCTCCTGATAGGTTGTCAGCGACTTGAACCAGCCGCTGTTGCGGATACGGGATGCGGTTCCCAGCAGCTCTCGTCTCTCAGGTGAGTACCCATCCACGAGTCGCTCGGCTCGGATATCGTTCAGCGTCACGCGGCCTTGGGACTTCGTCTGAATGTGTGCGTTCATCAGCTCTGCACCCACTATTGTTTCGGCTTTCGCCAGAAGTGCATCGAGTGCTTGGTCACTGAGATGGCGGAAGATCTCGTCCTCCAGAGTGAGACCTGGTCGCCATGTAAGAATTTGCCCGCCGGCGGCCAAGAATGCTTCAGCGAGCCCCGCGGTCGAAGGCTTGTCGGCATCTACAAAAA
Source organism: Pseudomonas sp. zfem002 (assembly GCF_032621685.1). Taxonomy (NCBI): domain Bacteria; kingdom Pseudomonadati; phylum Pseudomonadota; class Gammaproteobacteria; order Pseudomonadales; family Pseudomonadaceae; genus Pseudomonas; species Pseudomonas sp. zfem002. The sequence continues at coordinate 34,492 of NZ_JAVYJH010000035.1, forward strand.
CCATCACGCGGTAACCCAAGTTCAGAAGTGCTGTTCCCCGGATAAGACTGTTATCGGGGCTTCCCCCGCCGGCGTCCACATACGCGCCGCCATGGGCCAGGAATGAGGTAGCGCCAAGACTGACCCACCATTGGTCAAGGCCACGCGCGAAGCCAACCTCGCTGGCCCCCTCGCAAACGATGATGGATTTGGCGAGGAATGCTTCGGGGTCCTTCCGAAGGGTACTTTGTACCTCGTTGGCTTCCCCAGCTGGCATAACACTGTGGCGCTGAGGTGCTGACCGAACAACGAATAACTGGCTGCCGGACAGCTCGCGCAGCGCGACCGGCGAGTGCGTCGTCATGAACACTTGCAACGGAGCGGCAGCGTCCTTTGCACCCAGCGAGTCCAGGAATCGCATGAGCCGATGAGGTTCAAGCCCGTATTCCACCTCATCAACCAGGGCAATTGGCGCGGCGCTGGCCGCAGCCCTTTGAAGCCCTGCCACTAGCAAGCGTGACGAGCCCGTGCCAAGGGAGCGCAGCGGAATACCTGTTTCACTGTGCAGCGCGATCGCCCCCTCGCCAATCGACACAGAATGTGCGTCAAGGAGCGCCTGAGGCATAGCCCCGACCGAAACGCCAAGATGCTGTGCTGTGCGTTGCACGACCTCAAGCGTCTGGGTCAGATGTTCGGCTGCTTGATTGCCAAAGTTCGCTCTTGCTTGCCTAGCGGCGCGCGCCAGTTCAGCACCAAGCTCGGCGCGCTCATCGGTAAGTCGATTGAGCACTGAGCCACGACTCCACGACAGGTTCGAGCTCGCAAAGCTGCCGATACGGGCGGGCGCTAGTGCCGCTCGTTCTTTCCAGGGAAGAGTGCGTTCAAGTTGCTGCTGCTCCGCGCGCTCGGAGAAAAGTGTCCAAACAGGCTCCAAATCGGCACCAACTTGCAGACGCAAGGTGATGACGGTCTCCAGCCCCGCTCGCGGTTCGTCTTCGACTTCCCCCGTACCGGGATGGAATCCACGCAAGAACTCGCCGTAGACATCGATATCCATCAGCGATACCGGCAAATCGCCAAGCGCCACGCTGATGGTGATGGGTACATCGACGTTTAATGCGAAGAAGTCCATGTCGCCGAACGTGCCGCCTCTGCGGGCGCCGACGCAAAGGTCAATCGCATCCAGGATGCTGGACTTCCCACTGTCACCCGGACCAATGAGGCAGTTAATTCCGGGGGCCGGCACCCAGTCGAGCGTCTGGATAGACCGGAAGTTGCTAATTTGCAGTCGGCGAATGCGGGCCACGGAGAATCCTCATGGGGTAACGAAGGTCAGTCTCCTACTCGCAGCGGCAACGATCCATAGAACGTCCCCCCGTCATCAGGTAATGCGACTGATAGGTCAAGTTGCAAGCTACCGTACGGCATTTCCCGGTCAGATGCGCATTTAAAAAGTCGCCCTGCAGGTAGGCACATCGTCTTGTCTAGCAGACTAGCCAACGTCCGTTGCTTTCAACCTAAGCGCATTGAAAACCACCGAAGCTGAACTGACGCTCATTGCCAGAGCAGCGATCAAGGGCGACAGAAGATGTCCTGTCAGCGGATACAGCAGCCCGGCCGCTAGCGGGATTCCCATCGCGTTATAGAGGAATGCAAAGGCAAGGTTCTGCCTCATGTTCTTCACCGTGGCCACCGACAAGGTGCGCGCCCGCAGGATGCCCATCAGGTCTCCCTTGACCAGGGTCACTTGGGCGCTGTTCATCGCCACGTCGGTGCCCGTGCCCATAGCGATGCCTACGTCGGCCCTGGCCAAGGCCGGCGCATCGTTGATGCCGTCGCCTGCCATGGCAACACGCCGGCCATAGCTCTGCAGTTCGGCGACTAATTTCTCCTTGTCCTGCGGTTTCACCTCGCCATGCACCTCCTCGATGCCTAACTGCTTCGCCACGGCTCTTGCTGTGGTGAGGCCATCGCCAGTGGCCATGATGACCTTCACCTCAGCGTTCTGGAGTTGAGCAACAGCCTGTTGGGAGGTCGGTTTGATTGGATCGGAAACGGCCAGGAGACCCGCCAGGCGACCATCGACGGCCAGATAGATGATGCTGATGCCCTCCAGGCGCAGTTGCTCTGCACGGTTACGCAGCGGAGTAATATCGACGCCCGCCTCCTCCATCAACGCTGTGTTCCCAAGCTGCAGTTGATGGCCATCGACCTGTCCGCGCACACCAATACCAGAGCCAGATTCGAAGGTCTCCGGTTTCACCAAGGCAAGACCCTGTTCACGCGCATGATCGACAATGGCATGCGCCAGCGGATGCTCGCTGCCCTGGTCGAGGCTTGCGGCCAAGCGCAGAACCTCGACCGAGTCGAACGGCCCGGTTCCCTCTGCACTATGAAAGGCCGGCCGCCCCTGCGTCAGTGTCCCGGTCTTGTCGACGATCAAGGTGTCGATTTTGCAGAGGTTCTCGATAGCGCTGGCATCGCGGAACAACACACCGCTGCTGGCGGCCTTGCCGGTCGCGACCATGACCGACATCGGCGTTGCCAAGCCCAGGGCGCATGGGCAGGCAATGATCAGTACGGCCACAGCGTTGATCAGGCCAAATACCCAACCTGATTCCGGCCCGAACACCCCCCAGCCAAAAAATGTCAGGATCGCGATCAGGATCACCCCCACCACGAAATACCCTGCCACGGCATCGGCCATACGCTGCATGGGCGCCTTGGAACGCTGGGCCTTAGCCACCATCTGGACGATCTGCGACAACATGGTTTCGGCGCCCACCTTCTGCGCTTCCATCACCAGGCTGCCGTGGGTGTTCAGGGTGGCACCGATGAGGGTATCCCCTGCCCGCTTGGTGACGGGCACCGGCTCGCCGGTGAGCATCGACTCGTCGACAGCGCTCTCGCCCTCCAGCACGGTGCCATCCACCGGGACTTTTTCGCCCGGCCGGACACGCAAGTGATCACCCTTATGGACGTGGGTCAGCGGAATATCTTCTTCCTGGCCGTCAGGCCTGATGCGCCGGGCAGTCTTGGGGGCCAATCCCAGGAGTGACTTAATGGCGGCAGAGGTCTGCGAGCGGGCTTTGAGTTCGAGCATCTGGCCCAACAGCGTGAGCGAGATGATCACCGCGGCGGCCTCAAAGTAGACGCCGATGCGTCCATCCTGAACGAAGGCCGCCGGGAACCACTGCGGCACCAGGGTGGCTGCCACGCTGTAGAGGTAGGCGGCTGCAGTTCCTAATCCGATCAGGGTCCACATATTAGGGCTGCGGTGCCGGATGGAGTCTATTCCGCGAGTGAAAAATACCCAGCCACCCCAAAGCGTCACGGGCGTTGCCAGAACCAGCTCAACCCAGTTCTGGGATGTTCCATGGAACAGCTGCAAGGAATGACCAGCCATCGCCAGCACGGTCACGATGACGGTCAATGGCAGGGTCCACCAGAACCGTCGCGAAAAGTCTTTCAGCTCCGGATTTTCTTCTTCTTCCAGCTCTGGAATGACGGGTTCGAGCGTCATCCCACAGATTGGGCAGTTTCCAGGGCTCGGTTGGCGGATTTCGGGATGCATCGGGCAGGTGTATTCAGCCCCCAGTCTTGCCTGAGTTGAGGACTCTGGCGGAGCGGCATGCTGGTGATGCACAGCATGCGATTGATGGCTCATGTACTGATGAGGGGCTGCCTGGAACTTCTCCTGGCATTTTGTACTGCAGAACCGATAGGCCCTTCCCTCAAAGTTCTCCTGGTAAGGGCTATCAGTTTTGACCTCCATGCCACACACCGGATCGCGTGGGCTCTCTGGGTGGCCGTGCGAGTGATGTGCATGGCCCTGGTCATGATGGCAGGAGGTCTTTTGCATTCGAGTTACTTCCTATCCTCGTCCTTGGAAACTGCGGCTCCGCTGGAGTGGGAGTGCCCGCCATGATTGTGGCCAAACAGATGCATCAGCGGGCATAGCAGCAGGATGAGGTATGGCAAAGCCTGCGAAAGATGACCGTAATGCTCGCGCGCGACATAGAAGATGCCGATTACGGCCAGCATGATCAGTGCGATGCCAATCTTGCTCTTCCAAAAAGGTGGTTCCGTAGTGCCGGTATGGTGCGTGTGGTCCATGACAATAGCCTCGGTTCAATGACCATAGAATCAGCATAGGTTGCTCAGGCCAGGCAGAGTTGACGCGTATCAATGGTGTTCAGCGTACGGTCACCTTACCGACCATTCCCGACTGATAATGTCCAGGAACATTGCAGGCGAATTCCAGATCAGTAGCCCTGGAGAAGGTCCAGATCAGCTCTTCGCGTGCACCTGGCTCGACCAGAACGCTGTTGGGATCGTTGTGCTCCATGCCGACCATCTTCATACCGCCCATAGCGTGGTCCATTTTGCTCATGTCATGCGCTGCAGTCGGGGACAGCGTGCCGTTCTGAAACATCGCAGCCATTTCTTTCTGGTGTGCAGCATGGGATGCCGCTTTGCCAAGGTTGAACTCGTGCAGCAGGGCTCCCTCGTTCAGCAGTACGAAGCGAACCGTCTCGCCCGCCTTGATTTCCATTGCCTTGGGTTCAAAGAAGATGTCCCCCATCCGTACCTCGATGGTGCGATCTACTGCCTGAATATCTCCCGGCTGGCCGATGCTGTCTTTGTTGTGGCCCGGGCTGGCCATCGCGTTGGCTGCGCTGAGCAGCAAACCCATGGTGGTGATCAAAGAAAGGGATTTGAGTTTCATGGTGTGCCTCTGGGGTAGTTAGGAGGTATGCGCCCCTATGCTGATTGAGTGCAGCTGCCGGCACGCTGACGCGAAAACTACATTGCAGTAAGGTTTGTCAGATCGGTGCCACCCAGCCCCCGGCCAATGGGTAGCACCGGTGCCGATCTAACGCAGGGCGAAATCACCTACCATTCCCGCCTGGTAATGCCCAGGCAACGTGCAGGCAAAACTCAAGGCCCCGGCCTGGGGGAATGTCCAAACGAACTCTTTGGTCGTGCCGGGCTCAACGAGGATGGCGTTTGCGTCTTCATGCTTGGCTTTGATGACTTCCGGATACCCGGGAGGATTGGAGTCTCCCATGCCATAACGCTCATGCCAGACAATGCTTTCGGCCATGCCGGTCGGTGTCAACGTGCCGTCCTTGAACAAGGCCGCCATCTTGCGTTGGTGCGCCAGTTGGGACGCCGCTTGCCCTATGTTGAACTCGTGCATCAATGCGCCCTCGTTCTTCAGAACGAAGCGCACGGTCTCGCCGGGCTTTACGTTGATCGTCTTCTGGCTGTAGTTGATGTCGTCCATCTTCACCAAGATGGTACGAGTCGCCGGCGTCGCTTTGGCTTGTTGCCCAAAATCACTTCCACTGGGCTCGGCAATTGCCGGAATAGCAGTGCTGATGAACAGCGTGCTGATCAGTAACTTAAGGGGTAGGCGTTTCATGGTGAGACCTCGCTGGGATGCTGGAAATCTCATGCTATTACCCGCTTGCTGCCAGGCCGCTGACCCCAAAACTACAATTGCGTCAGCTGGGAAAAAGCACGGCGCCATAGAGGCGCCGCTAGGCCAAAGGAGCAATCACGGAAGGCCTGGAAAATGGGGGAATCCTTACGGATGGCACTCTTTGTCGGCCATCATCAGCTTGTGCTCGCGAATCATTTGGCCCAGCACGTCGTCTACCAGCTTGTCATGCTTTTCCATCCAGGCCAGATGCTCTTCGGTGGACATACCCGGAGCAGGATGTTCGTCGTGCAGCTGACTCATAATGTTTTCGAGCATTTTCATGTGCTCCTGCATGTGCACATGTCGCTCGCTGGCTGGGGCTTTCTCCGCCTGGATCAGCACGGCTTCTGCTTTGTCGCGCATCTGCTGGATGCGCTCGAATACACGGTCGCTGCCCCCTTCGGCCCAAGCCATAGAAGACAGCAGTAGCGAACCAACCAGAAGCAAAGGTTTCAGCGATTTCATGGGGCAGTCTCCATCATTGCAAACTGAGGCCGGCACCTCTGCTTTTGGTCTGTCGAGGGCCGAGAGCACAACCTAGTGCTCATGCTTGCACCCTAGACAAGCCACCCTGTCAGCGACCTGAAACCAGGATTACATTTTCGTAAGCTTCTGGTTGGTGCCGCTGTTTGCCTGCAAACTCAGGCCACCCGTTTTTTGGAGTCTGCTCGCATGAAACTACTGGTAGCTGAAGATGAACCCAAAACCGGTGCATATCTGCAGCAAGGCCTCACCGAAGCGGGATTCAATGTCGACCGGGTTATGACAGGTACGGATGCCCTGCAGCACGCGCTGAGCGAGCCCTATGACCTGCTGATCCTGGATGTGATGATGCCGGGGCTGGACGGATGGGAAGTGCTGCGCATGGTGCGCGCCGCCGGAAAAGACGTCCCAGTGCTGTTCCTGACCGCACGCGATGGTGTGGAGGATCGCGTTAAAGGGTTGGAACTGGGCGCGGATGACTACCTGATCAAGCCATTTGCTTTCTCAGAGCTTCTGGCCAGGGTCAGAACGCTGCTGCGCCGAGGCAATGGCTCACCCACGCAAACCACCATGAAAATTGCCGATCTGGAAGTCGATCTGATGAAACGGCGCGCTGTCCGGGGTGGGAAAAGAATTGACCTGACGGCGAAGGAGTTTTCACTGCTGGAACTGCTACTGCGCCGGCGCGGCGAAGTGCTCCCGAAATCGCTGATTGCTTCGCAGGTTTGGGACATGAACTTCGACAGCGACACCAACGTCATTGAGGTCGCTGTACGTCGGCTGCGCGCCAAGATCGATGACGATTTTGATCTCAAGCTGATCCATACCGCCCGCGGCATGGGGTATATGATGGATGCGCCGGAGTGAATATGAAGCACCTCTCGCTGACCGCCCGCATGAGCTTGATGTTCATGTCCGCGGTGATTGCCGTCCTGACAGTAGCGGGGCTGAGCTTCAACATGCTCAGCCAGCACCACTTCAAGATGCTGGACCGGCAGGCCCTGGTGGAAAAACTCGAATCAGCCAAACATATTCTCAACAACGCTCGCAGCGGAGCTAGCCTCTCCGAGGAGTTACCGCAGTTGCGAGCCTTACTGGGGGCGCATCAGGATCTGGCCGCAACCATCCTGGCCAGCGACGGCGCAGTGCTCTTTTCCGACCCCAGAGCAGTCGAAGTGCCGGAACGCTTCAGGCGTGCCGATGAGCAGAGCATGTGGGAGTGGCAGAAAGACGAGCACATGTACCGGGGCATGACGGCTCAAATCTCTGTGATTGACCAACCTGAACCGCTTACAGCTCTGCTGATTCTCGATGTCACCAATCACACACACTTTTTCGACACGCTGCAGCGATGGTTCTGGATTGGATTGGTCATCAGTGCCTTGGTCAGTGCAGCGCTTGGCTGGGTGGTTGCTCGCAGTGGCCTCAGGCCGCTGCGACAGGTCACTCGCGTGGCCACCGGGATGTCAGCCCGTTCATTGCAGGAACGGATTCCTCTTGAGCCGGTGCCACAGGAACTTCAGCAGTTGGTACTGTCCTTCAACGCGATGCTGGCCCGACTTGAAGAGGCCTTCATTCGACTCTCCAATTTCTCCGCTGACATCGCACACGAACTGCGCACCCCCGTCAGCAACCTGATGACCCACACTGAAGTGGTGCTAAGCAAGAAGCGCGATATCAATGCCTACGAGGAGAATCTGTACTCGAACCTGGAGGAATTGAAGCGCATGTCTCGCATGATCGATGACATGCTGTTCTTGGCCAAGGCTGATAATGGCCTGATCATCCCAGAGCAGGCCAGGATCGAACTGGCTGACGTAGTCTTCAAACTGTTTGACTACTACCACCTCCTGGCCGAAGAGCGCGGCATTGAACTATCGCTCACAGGCAAAGGCCAAGTGCTAGGAGATCGGCTGATGCTTGATCGAGCGCTGTCCAACTTGCTGTCCAATGCGCTGCGTTACACGCCGGCGGGAAAGACAATTTCGGTCCTGATCCGCCAGACAGCGGACTCAACTACCTTCAGCATCGAGAACCCTGGGAACACAATCAGTTCGGAGCATCTAGAGAAACTCTTCGACCGCTTTTACCGGGTAGATCCTGCTCGACGCGAAGGTAGCCCGAGCAATGCCGGGCTCGGGCTTGCCATCACCCGATCCATAATCGAGGCTCACAAAGGCCGCATTTGGTGTACTTCAGCGGCTGGCCTCACGGGCTTTCACATTGAATTCCCCCATTCCAGCTGATGTCGGTCTGCCGGTAAGCAGACTACAGCTGACAGCTAGCCCAGCATGACAAAGCGAGCTCAGGTGCAATTCGACCGAGCGCAGATGGCTTTCGCCATCCAGGCAGGCAACGAGAGGTGAGCTGACACTAGAGCCCGCCATTCGCTCTCGGGTAGTAGTTTATGAAGCTTTGAAACGGCATCACCTACGCTTGCCTTGCCCAGCCAATCCAATGCTCGAATGGCATCCCCCGCTCCAGTAGCGCCAAGAGCCATCAGCCATCGAGGCGCATGCCGAATCGATACCGTGGTCTTGCCAACCTGAAGCACCCTAGAACGTCCGGTGGTTAGGAATACATACCGAACAGGAACCTGTGTTGTCAGCCCCCATTTATTGGCGACGCTAGCCCCAGTGGCGACTATCAGCTCACCCTGCATATGGCGAGAAAGCGCTCAGAACTAACAACTCAAAAATCGTGGACGATACTAATGGAGCCGACCTCGCGGCCACAGAACATGGGGTCACTCAGCAGCCAGCTAACTAGCACTGGATGCATGGGGCCATGCTTGTCTGCCAGCAGCGAGAGTTCTTCCTTTGATCGCTCTTCCACCCGACCAGCCAACCAGATGGCTTCTGCTGTTGGGTAGTGTCTAAGCAGATTTTCTGCCTGACGTCGTATGTTCTCAGGAAGGCTCTTATCTTTGGACAGAGCCTGCAAAAACTCCCGTGTCTGCACGACGCTACGGGTGCGTTCGTATGCCATCGTCACTGTTCTGCTCCCATGTCTCTACAGGTGATTCCCGCTTATTTTTAACATTCTCTACTGCTTGCTACAGGACTTGCCAATTTCTTTAGGCGCTGATTCAGCTCGGGAGCTTGAGCTGTCGCCTGGACATATAGCGGAATTGAATATGGCCTGCCAATTTATACCCTGCACCGATCACAAAATTTTCATTCCGTGCGCGAAGCGCTGCAATTTTTCTCTGCAGGCAGGTGTATCGCCCCGCTTCCCTAGAGGCCTCCGGGCCTCATAATTGAGGCCTTTAGGAGGTACCATGAGCAACCAGTGTTACCCTGAGGACTCAAAATCGAAGCGGTCAAGCAAGTGACCCAATGCGACCTCCCTGCTGCCGAGGTTGCGGCTCGGCTGGGCGTATCCACACAAAGCCTGTATGTGTGGACTAAGCACTACAGTAAGTGGACTACCCCCGCTCCAGTAGACATCCCCGGCCTATACCGGACCCAGCGCAAGCGCGAAGATGATCAGCAGGCCGAACTGCGCCGCCTACGTGCTGAGCTCAGCGAGTGACCTAGGAGCGCGACATCCTGAAATGGCCGCCGCGTACTTTGCCAAGGAGTCCGGCTGAAGTACGCTTTTGTCCGCCAGCTCTCGGCGGACTACGCCGTTCAACGCCTCTGTCAGGTGCTGAAAGTGCATCCCAGCGGCTACTAAGGCTGGCTGAACGGGCCTAAGTCTGCGCGAGCCAAGGACGATCATGACCAAGCATTCATGGCTGGAAAGCGGTGGTGTCTACGGCTGCCGCAAGATCCATGCGGATTTGCGTGAACTGAGTGAGCGCTGCGGACGACATCGTGTTGCCAGGCTGATGCGTGTGGAAGGATTGCGCTCGCAGACGTGCTATCGTCGTTGGCCTGGCCGTTACGATGGCAAGCCAGCTACGCCGACACCGAATCGACTGGAACGCCAGTTCAATGTCAGTGAGCCGAACAAGGTTTGGGGCACCGACATCGCCTACATACGCACCTATGAAGGCTGGCTCTACCTGGCAGTAGCGCTCGACCTGTTCTCTCGTCGGGTCATCGGCTGGTCGATGGAGCCCCGCATGAGCAGCGATCTGGCTATCTACGCGCTGCTGATGGCGGTATGGCGACGCAAGCCGCGACAAGAGGTGATGATTCACTCCGACCAAGGCAGTCAGTTCAGTAGTGCGGACTGGCAGCGCTTTATCCGAGCCAACAATCTGACGAGCAGCATGAGTCACCCAGCAAACATCATGCCAACGCAGTCACCGAGAGCTTTTTCCAAGTGCTCAAGCGCGAGCAGATCAAGCGCAGAATCTACGAGAGCCGCGGCAAAGCATGGAGCGATGTATTCGACAACCCCAAGCGACGACATAGTTTCACCGAGAAGCTATCGCCGATAGAGTTCGAGCGTCGTTATTTTCTTAGGCAGGACGGTTTATAAAAAAACCGAGACCTATTTAGATCGCTGTTCTTCCTCAGTCGCAGGAAGCAGCGATAGAGTTCATATCCTAGGCGTGGAAACCGCAATGCCGAATGATAAATCTCAATCGACATCTATCCGCATTGCACAGCGGGTCAAGCGCCTACCGAAAGGACAGCCCTTCTCTATCAGGAACTTTGCGGAGTTTGGCACCCGCAATGCCGTTTACAAGGCAATAGCACTGCTGGTCAACAGAGGCGACTTAGAGAGGCTACATCGAGGCATCTACATGCGCCCCAAACCTAGTCGGTATGTAGCGCGGTACCGGCCTAGTGCTTGGGAGGTCGTGAGGTTGATTGCCAGGCAGAACCGTCAAACCCTCCAAATGCATGGCGCCAATGCTGTACGAATGTTTGGTCTCAGCACCCAGATGCCATTGGTCCCGATTTACTACACTAGCGGGCCAAGTCGATCATTCCATTTCGGGAAAGGTGAGGTACGTCTGATACATGCTCAGCCATCGGTTATGCAGCATGCCGGAACCGAAGTTGGGACAGCAATCAGTGCTCTCTTTTATCTAGGCAAAGAAGGTGCAAACGCAGGATGCATTACAGCCATCCAAAACGCGCTCAAGCCTGCAGACCAAATCACCCTGATGACCTGCAAAATGCCTCAGTGGATGCGCAGAGCACTTGAGCTTAGCTGCGAACGTAACCTTCCACCCGAGCACTCTGGCAGTAGATCTCACAAGTAATGCCCGGAAGGCCTCATTGGGCTCAGGGATTGCGCTCCATTTCAAATCCTATCGCGTGACTGATAGATCATAGTCGTATTATCAATAATGCGCATTCTCAAGGCGACTGAGCTCCTCCTCAATCCGCAGAACGAGGTCACGGCGCGCTACTCCGCTTTCTTTGATCAGATAGGCGGCGGCCAGAATGGTAGCCGGGTGGACATCCAGCACGCTGGCGAGTTGCTCGACCTTCTCGATGGTCGGCCCCTTAATGCCGCGCTCCAGGCTGCTCAGGTAGGTTCGGCTACTGACGTTGGAAAAGTCTTCCTGGGTAAGGCCCTGCTGCTTGCGCAGCCTTTTAAGCGCCAGCCCGAATGCTGTGTTCAGCTCCATTTTGCCGATCCTTAAAAAGGGATCGATGAAGCCTTCACGTACACTATAGGGCTACAATCTATAGGTTTCATTTTCAGGTGCAGGGCTATGTTCACGACTTACCGGAGTGCGGAGATCCACTTGGATACCGCAAAGGGCACCACCGCCCAACTGTGGAGCTATGTTGAGCAGGAGATCAGCTGGCCCTGGTTCTACCTGCAAATCGCCCGACGCCACGGCCGTCAGGCCTATCGAAGCATGCTGATGCTTAATCACGCCCATGATCTAAAAAAGATCATTGATGATCAGTCGAATCTGGCCTGGGTGGAGGAAGTGCAGCTGGTCACACCGGCACACGTCAATGGCCACTCAACGTGGTTGATGGAGCCACTGAAAGAAATTTGCATCGTTCGAGATGGGCCCGCCGGAGATCCGGGCTACCTCTATAAAGTCGCCGATGGCGTCAGCTACTCAATGCATCACCGGAAAAACTTGGAGGCACTGATTGTCACCGACGTTATTTTTTCGGCCGAAATGCATCTGCGACGGAATGACATCAATGCTTAGAGGGCATTTCGCAACGACAGAAGTAGTCCGTCATTGTAGGGCGCCAGCTCTACCATCAGAGGTTTCGAAAGATGGCTGCAACTCGGGTAGTGATTCAAGACTGGGACGGCGATGGCGCCATCCGGATTCCTGATGAAATTCTCCAAGTAATGGGCGTTGAGGTCGGGGACAGTCTCTATCTCATCGAAGAGTATGTCGGCACTACTCGCTGTATTGTGCTGAGCAAGACCCCCCTCGTTCCAGACCGAACGGACGAATTAGTTGAGCACATGGACTCCGCGACAAAGTTAAACGCTTAGCCACTAGGCGAATCAGCGTCCTCAAGGAACCAGAACTAACACCCAGAGCCGGGAGTCTCCGCTTGAGCAGCCGCTTTGGATTTCGACTTGGTCGGCTTAGCCTTTGTGCGCCTGGCTCGGGTAGGTCTCACCAGTTGCTGCTCAAGGGTGCTGGCCCGTGCCTTCTCAGCGGCAGCGACCTGTTGTGCCTCGAGAAGTTGGGATAACACTGTGTCTAGCCGCTGGCGCAACTGGCCGTGTTGCCTTGTCACGATCTTGAGTTGAGCGGCGGCTAGCCTACTCTCCTCACGAGCTCGATCGACCTCGCGGTGGGCGCGATCTTCGATACCGCGCAGGTAGGCCGTCGCGGTATCACGCTCGTGGATCAACTGCTGCTGTGCGACCTGCAACTCTTGGCGCAACACAGTCACCTCCTGCACAGCTACTCTGCGCTCCTCGGCAAGCTCCGTACAGCGGCTTTTCTGGTCCGCCAGCTGTGTCTGGTGCTGTACCAGCAGCAGCTCCAAGTCGGCTAGACGAGTCTCGGCAGTGTGCTGAGCTGCTTGTGCGGCAGCTACCTGCTGCCGGGCCTTGGCTATCAACTGTCGTGCCTCATCCTCGACTGCGGCCACTTGTAACCGCTCGGCTTCTATCACGGCGCGTCGCTCGGCCAGCGCCTGCTCGGCAACGCCCTCCGCCAATAGCATGGCCTGCTGCCAGATCGCGACAAAGGACTGCGAAACCTCTGCCGGTAGTGTTGGCAGCCGTGTTTCACCGCGAAGCCGCTCGGCCAGATGCCCCCACCACTGATCCAGTAGTGCACCGACGCGCGCCGGGCTGCCACGCCCGAGCTCCAGCCGAACTCGTTCCACCGTCGGCCGTTCGCCGCGGGCCAAGACCGCATCCGCAGCCGCGAATACATCGGTTTCCGGCACGCCTACCGCCATACCCTGTCTCCTGTTAAATTAGATCTGATAAACAAATGTTATCCGACCTTATTTGTTTGAATTTGGAAATATAATACGTTGAACGTATTAAATATTACAGAACACCTATCGCTGGCCAACGAAACGCAGCTGGACCTACATTCTCTGGCGATCAACGCCCAGGAAGCGGCAGCGGCGTTCATCGCCGCTGGTACCGCAGCCAACACCCTGCGCAGCTACCGCAGCGCTCTCGCCTACTGGTCGGCGTGGCTGCAACTGCGCTACGGCCAGGCGCTGGGCGATGCGGCATTGCCCTCCTCGGTAGCCATACAGTTTGTGGTTGACCACCTGGCTCGTCCGACGGCTGGCGGTGGCTGGGTGCACCTTTTGCCACCTACCATCGACGCCGCGCTGGTGGCTGCGCGAGTCAAGGCCAAACTCGGCCCATTGGCCTACAACACCGTCAGCCATCGCCTGGCGGTACTCGGTAAATGGCATCGGATTAACGGCTGGGGCAGTCCAACCGAGACGGCGGCGTTGAAGGCCTTGCTGCGCGAAGCGCGCAAAGCCCAGTCGCGCCATGGCGTGTCGGTGCGCAAGAAAACCGCCATCATCCTCGAGCCGTTGCAAGCGCTACTTGCCACTTGCACCGACGGCGTGCGCGGGATACGTGATCGCGCCCTCCTCCTGCTGGCATGGAGTGGCGGTGGCCGCCGTCGCTCCGAAGTGGTCGGCTTGCAGATCGGTGATGTACGCCGACTGGATGCTGACACCTGGCTCTACGCACTGGGCACGACTAAAACCGACACCGGCGGGCTGCGCCGCGAGAAACCGCTACGTGGGCCGGCAGCACTAGCCCTCGCCGCCTGGCTGGAAGTCGCGCCTGCCGAATCCGGACCGCTGTTCCGTCGAATTTATAGGGGTGGCAAGGTCGGCACCCAAGGCCTGTCAGCCGACCAGGTGGCGCGAATTGTCCAGCGCCGTGCGCAGTTGGCGGGCCTGGACGGCGATTGGGCCGCGCACAGCCTGCGCTCAGGTTTCGTCACCGAGGCAGGGCGTCAGAGCGTACCGCTCGGCGAAGTGATGGCTATGACTGAGCACCGCAGCGTCACCACGGTGATGAACTACTTCCAGGCGGGGTCGCTGCTATCCAGTCAGGCGAGCCAGTTGCTAGGCCCGGCCGTGGGTGCCACTGCTTCGGAAGAAAGATCTGACAGCGACAGAAGTCCCTGAGAAAACGCCAAACATTCGCTTTTACGAAATCGCTGCCCCACAAGTCGGAGCATGGTTACTGAGGGCATTTTCGATGAAGGGCTTTGTCGGATCAGTCGGCGCTCCGCGATTAATAGCCTTCGTGATCCTGAACCATGCAGAACAGAAAGCCACGGTTAACCTGCAGCCCAAAGCAATATGCTGAAGGCTGGTCTCGCCGCCTCAAGGTGAATAGCTCGACAGCGCTCGAGCCGAAACCAGTGAAGTCGGGGCTTGATACAAGCTACTACTGATTCTTGAATTGAATATGCACCTTGAGCGCCGCGAGTTCAGCCCGCAATTTACGAACCTCATGAATAAGCGCGTGCTTTTCGTGCGTTAGTCTATCCGCGTTTGAGATGGATCTCTGAAGCTTTTCTCGCGCAGTAATTATTTCAATTTCAGCCTTGCGGATGACCTCATCGCATTGAAAAAAAATCTCTCGTAACTCTCCTGCAAGGCCATCAAGCACTGAGGTTGTACGGCAGTCCACCCTTGCAGAGCTTTTCAGTAGCGGAGCCAGCTCTTTTTTGGGCAATTTACGCTCAGCGACTTCATCCGTCTCATGCGTACCAACACCGTCCAAGTGCACCGCAGACTCATGAAGATATTTGCTGATTGTAGTAAAGCTGCCGGCTCCGATAGTATTTCTCACTGCCCTAATCGTCACCTGCTCACCTGCTCCAATCAAAAAATTAACCGCGCGCGCTACATCCAAGCGTGTAATGGAAGGTCCTTTAGGTACCATATTGAACTCCTAAATAGCTGTTTCGTTTACAGCACTATAAATCCATAATGACTTGCTGAGTTCCACTGCAAGCCAAGGACAAAGTCCAACTAGAGTCGCTGTCGCGACAGATGTAGAGATGAGGAGTATTAACGACGCGACGCACATGTGGGCACCGCAACATTTTTTCAGAAACGACCCCCAATACTGTTTCCCGCCTCATCGAGATGCCGGCGGGCGCCGCCAACTCATGGAGCAGCCCTTGCCACATTCTAACTCTAAATCTTATGACATAACCAAGCTCGAGATAAATGCTAGCATCGTATAACAACTTCAAATAATATACTTTCACCAAAACCACTGGAATCTCTTGATCAATGAATGTCGATTGTTGAAGCGCATCAATGTATCCAAAACCTAAGCAATCCAACTTGCTAGGCAGCCACGGCACACTGGAGGTTATGGCTAGCCGCAACCGAATGAGCAGGTAAATAGCAGTTTTGAGGCATGTTGGTCTAGGTGTCTTTACTCCATCCCAATACCCTAGCAACCCTTCGCAATGCGCAAGACAATACTCATGTCTCTGCAAATGGACTGTCTCTATATTTCGGCATGCGCCTTGCCAATCTTTCCAATGACGGCGATTGGACGGCACTTCCCAGTTCACGATCTTGGTTTGACGCCGTACGACGCCCTCATTCTTAGCAATCGGGCAACCGAGGGAAGTGATGAGTACTTTATCAATGGGGTCTTCAGTGTAGCTATCTAGTTTGTCCAGTTTTATAAAGAAAGGTGATCCTGATTGTGCACCGCTCCGGACAAATTTAAACCACGCCGCTAGTGCTTTTCCCGCTCTATATGTTTTTAACGCGATCGTTGGGGAACAGCGGTATTTAACTTGGTTTAATGCTTGGCAAACATAGAAACCACACTGTGAGCATGGTGCATCAAGCAGATCACGACTCAACATGCTGTGACACCATTTACACAGCGGCTTGAGGGGGGCATTGTGAATCAGGCATGTTTCAACCTGAGGCAGGCAAAAAAAGGTAGAGTGATATCCCCAGACTAAGCACTCCGGACAGTACCGTACAACCATTGTCGCTGAGAACGGTGCCAGTCGGAACGCTGAGGGGAAATGCATCCTGTAGTCATGCGCCCGACTTGAGGGCAGAGCGCTGGCAACCCTCTCGGGTAGATAGAAAAGCTTATGAACACTCCCAGCGCTTCTTATTTCCAGCCACCGCATTACATCGACAGGATTGACCCCATTGAATCGCGCCAGGCTGGCAATGATTCCGACAGTAGACTCGAATGGATAGGCACGTCGAATAAAAAATGGCAGTTGCTTCACCCCTGCCCTCCTCCATTGAGCATACAAAATTGCGGAAGATTCGATTTCTGCACCACCTCATCGAGCAACTTATCTGGAATGACAATCCTGGAATAGTCATTTTGCGACAGATACCTTAGCAGGTAGCGAATTGATAAAAATAGATGTTCAAGAGGTACGTTGTTCTTATAGCCTCCGGCAGAGGCGGAGTTAAGAGCTTTCCAGAATGAGCCGTGAAGTGGCTCCAGCCTGAACCCCGTTGCGAATGCTTGAGGTGCGAAACCATTGGTATAGGTGATACCTGATTTAGGAGGATATTCCGATTTTTCGTCAAAAGTCTGCAATATTACCGCGAGATCCTGAGCGCTGGTGCAGCCTTTAAACTCGATGAGCTCACTCATGAATCGCGCGATTAGTTGCTCGCTGTTTCCAGCATACATGAGATCTTCACGTTGTTTGAAAACAGCTGGCATCGCAAACGATAGTATGGTCATAGTAATACCTTTACGATCCAGCCTGTTAAACAAATCAAAAAGCACATGCAGATCATGAGGTCGAAGTCTTTGAAACTCGTCAAGAAGCAGCACCCAATGATTGCAAAATTTTTCGGCGCAACGATTAATGACGTGCTCTGATATCCTATCTAACTTACCTACCGGAGTTTCTCGACTTCGAAACTTCACACCTTCCTCCGTGGCTAGCTGATCGAGTATATTGTTTGTGAAGGAACCCTCTTTCTTGACCACCTCAATTTGGATTACATAAGCGCGCGGCATAAACCCGCGAAGCTTGGAGTTGATGGTCTTGATGCACGAAGTTTTTCCCACTCTTGAAAGGCCGTGAAAAATCAGGCCAGTTTGCCGCATGAATATGGCTTCCAATGCCGTGCTGCTTGCTTTTGCTATTGCATTGGTTATTACCGTGAAATCCTTTCTGAACACGGCATGAGCATCCATCTGATCTCTATTCATCAGCAACGCCCCCTGCGGACTGATCAAAGAAATCATCCAGAAACTCCAACTTAGTCACTCCACCGTCAGTGAGCTGAAATGCAGTTCGTTCAATGCTCTCTGAATCGTCACCTGACGAGCTTTGCCCTAATGATGAAAGCTCCCTTTCCATTCGCTGCCATTCCAGTAAGCTTCGCTTATTCCGCTTCCTCAAGAGGTTATCTACAAAGGACATTACAATGTCGTCTTTTCGCGTTATTTCCAGCGTTCTGTCCCTGAGTGCACGATTGATCAGCTTCCGTGTGATTCGACTGTGGGCAGTCTTAGACCAGTAGCCCAATACGCTCAGGCAACCCAGCGATTGCCCATTGGGAAGAATCGCTTCCACTTGCCGAAGGTCTTTGGGGTCAATTTTGACGAGCAGTCGCTGCCCTACTAACTCCAGCGACCTTGATAGAACCTTGTTGGTATACCGAGCCTTATCGATAGTGATGTGCGGGGCCACTCCTGACTCGGCACTTCCTCTGACAATACAGTATTCAACATCCAGGCTTAGCTTAGTTTTGTTAAGGCTCTCTTCCCGCGCCGTCGGAAGGTAAATTGGCACTTTATAATTATTCAAATGCGCTCGAATCAATTCAACAGGACTCATTGAGAAGGTAGAGCCGGACCTGGGGGTTACATTTAAGTTAGCCAACCAAACGTCGAGCAGACATTCAGCCTCGTCCACAAATATCTCATATTTTTCTGCATTACTTTCGGCGTCAGTTGCTCGGCCAAATCCGGGTCCACTCCCAGTTGTTGACGGGCTCCGATGCATAACTTGTTCTGCAATCTGCTTAAAAGTGTTTTCAATTATGGATCGCCGTTCAGGTCGTTTAAGTTGACCATAGCTTACGGAGAAGCCAATCAATTCCTTTAGCTTAATCTTGATCCTGTCCGCGTGATGCGCCATCGCATTGTCTAAAAAAAGCGCCCCCCACAGCGCTCCCTTCGTTTCCGGAAGCACATAGCCAATCATTCCACTACCTGGAACATAGGATAAGTTCTGCAACTCAGCTTCGTCGCGTGGTTTCCAATTTCCCAGAAAAGCGCTGATCAAAACATCCTCTACGTCTTGAGCCCTTACCTCGCTGCTAAACACGAATCTCGCAGCAAGCACTCCCGTTGACACGGTATCCACAGCGGCCAACAGCCAAAAACGATCTATAACTCTTGATGTGTGAATTCCGGGCAGTGGCTCCGCTTTAACTATGCACATTTGGTCGACCTTGTAGGCATCCAGTTGCACTACGTCAAATGGTAGACTGGGGCTGATCAACCCTTGCTCCCCACTACCTATTTGTGCATGTGTTACGCCAAACTCTCCAAGCGTCGAAGCAGCACACATGAAATCGCTGCGCAGGATTTCATTAATATATTTCTCAATCGTCCTTTGACCTAACCCTTTATGGTTAAATGGCCACTCATCTTCCGTAACACCGGACTCCTTCAGTATCGATCTGAATTTTGCTGCAATGAATTTTCGATCAAATTTCTGACCAGAAAAGTCACTGTGAAATCGGAGAATGAAATTAGAAATTTCAGTCGCAACTGTAGGATGCCTTTCTAATGTCAGCTTAAGAACTCCGCTCAAACCACCCTGCTGCTGGCTTCTCATTGGCTGTACAGGCGCATTCCTCCGATACTCTGTTGTACGCATCTGGGGAATCAGGGCACGATCGCCAAAATATCTACCTTCAGGGTCACGCTGGAGAAATCTATTAGCTAGTCGAGTTTGCTCGGAGTTCGAGATACCACATCGACGATAGATGAAGTTTCCTGTTCTACCCTGGTTAATTAACCGAATAACAGTCAATCTATTGGCAAACACCTCTCTAATATTTTCTTGAAGTGCCTCCGGATTAACATGCATCAGTTCTTCTAGATTGATACCCTTTAAGCGCCCACGAACATTCATGCGCTCACCCATTCGGTGCTGGGACTGAAAAAATACGGTGACAACTCAACTTTAAGACGACCCTCGACAAACATTCTTGCAACAAGATAGTGCACCGTTGCCGTGTCAAAATCTCGTAGTTGCTCGTAGAGATCACTCATGCGACCTCTGACGCGCTGCCTGATGTAAAACTGAGCCTTGCTTACTATTTCTGGCGGAAGAGAATATTCTTTTCCAGCTGCCAAGCATGCACATACCTTCAGCAGAGGCATTATTTTATATTTGTGCGGAATGATAGTCGCTGGTGTAAATTCTCGCAGCGTTGCACCACAACTGTTGGCGTGCTCTCTCAGCTCGGCCAGATAGTCAAAATTGATTTTTTCTGGAGAATAAAGTAAATGCCATTCTAACGCTCCGTCTACGAGAGTAGCTTCGGATGTCAGTAGGATTTTTCGTGGCGTTTTGGTGGGTAATATACGGAATGCGGGATGAAGGTTAAACTTAAGTACGTCTGGCTGAAACTCCAAAAATGTAAGCCAGTAGCATAGCTCAATGTCGTTAACAATCGTAAGGCTTCTTCGAGCTTTATGGCTATAGACTACCCATGAGTTCCCAAAGTGCTGGCCACGATTGGTAAAGTTTGAAATCTTAGAATTGCGCCTAACCACAACCCATCCTCCCTAGCACAAGGAATAGATGGGTCCATGGTGATCTCTCTTATAAGTACTGTGTCGCACAGGTGGAGATGGCCCACTGGCAAGATATCAGATGATAACAAGACCCCTAGACTATTTCCCAATAAAAAACCCTCTATTTATTCCATGCTGGCCATGTGTATGGCGCATCGCTATATATATTGGTCGATGTCATCATCTACCATTTTTGATCTTTAGTTCATGGCAGAGTCATTACAGCGCTACCACTTAGCTTTTACTTTTCTCCAGCAGTATTGAAAGATAAAAAATTTTAAATTTTGCCGAAAAATCAAAGCCTTAATATTCCGTTCTTTTCGTATTTTCAGTTCGTCCTACTCCAGCTTCAAGCAGGCGCGAAATAGATTGCAAACGGCCCTGCACCTTCCGGGTCATGATGTGCACCAATCGCGTTTTGAGTGGAAAGTCGCCCCCTGACGGCCTCAAGGGAAACTCCGAACAAGTTACTCATCAGCCGGAAATTGGCGGCTTAGGGATGCCGAAAAGCCCGATTTTCAGCCGCTGATTATTGGATAACCAAGGCAAAGCCTTGGTCATCTGCCGTTACGGGCGCACCTCGCCCGGAGCAGTCA
>NZ_JAVYJH010000036.1:0-39896 GCF_032621685.1 Pseudomonas sp. zfem002
AACCACCGCGAAGGACCGCAAAGCGGTCCCCGACTTGACTGCTATCGGGACCGCTGCGCGGTCCTTCGCGGTGGTTCGTCACACGACGAGCCACGCTCCTACGGGAAGTGAGCAACCTTCACGTCACAGGAAGGTATTGATGTTCTTGCACAGCAACATCGCGTTCGGGATCAGGATCTTGCGGCGCAGCAGCTTCAGGCCGTCCGCCTCCAGGCGCAGCACGTCCTCGCGCCGCCCGGTGATCTGCGACTGCTCATCGAGCCCGCGGCTGCGCACGTTGATGAAGCAGGAATAGGCCCGGTAATGCCCCGGCTCGTCGCCGGCATACACCTCGATATTGCTCACCAGGTGCACGTTGCGCGTCGGCGGGTTCTCGGCCCAGGCCGAGGGCTGCTTGAAGCGCGATACGCGGCGCTGCAGTTCACGCATGCCGTCGTCGAAGAAGGCCATGTGCTCCAGGGTGTAGGGCCCGGCCTTGTCCTCGCGGCGGCGGTTCTCGATGCCGGGCATCCAGTAGTGGATCGCCTCGCTCAGGGTCAGCAGCCAGTCGTCCCAGCATTCGTCATCCAGCAGGCGCGCCTCGCGCAGCAGGAACTGCTCGACCCGGCGCACTTCGTCGAAGCCCAGCGGGGTGTCCAGGGGTGTCTGTGTCATTGCTCGTTCTCCTCAGCGCAGGGTGCCGTTGCGGTCCGGCACATCGGTCCAACTGGACGCCTGCAGCAGGTCCTTCCAGCGCTGGTAGAACGCCCGTGCGTTGCATTCGTTGAGCTGGCCCTTGAACACATTGCCCGGCAGCTCGCTGTCGTCGAGGCGGGTGTGCATGCCCAGGCCCACGTACAGGTCCTGGTAGCGGGTCACCACGCCCTTGGCGGTCTTGGTGCAGTACTCCCAGTTCTCGCCGTCGTCCATCTCGAACACGCCGGTGGGCGAGAAGGTCATCATCGCGCCGCGGCGCCACTTATCCTTGATGTCCTGGGGCGCGTTCCTGTTGACGATCACCCAGGTGAACAGCTCGATCTTGTGCGGCCCGCGCGGCTGCCAGATGCGCACGGTGTTCTGCCCCGGCAGGAAGGAGAAGTTGGGGAACACGGTGAACGAGGAAATCGCCCCGATCAGCTTCGAGCGAAACTCGCCCAGGCGCTCCGCCACCTTGGGCCGCAGCACATGCAGGTACTTGTTGATCTCGCGCTCGCCGAGGGTCGCGGCATTGCCCACCACGTCGGTGGCGAACTCGTAGCCGTGGCCGTTCCAGTTCACCGAATAGGATTCCGCCAGCTCGCCGACATTGGCCACCGGTCCGCCGAGCATGGCCTTGGCCGCCGAGTCGTGGGTCCAGCCGCCGTGGAGGATGTCGCCGACGAAGTTTTCCGCGGCGATCTTCCAGTTGCAGTCGATGGTGGAACGGATGCAGCCGCCGAGGAACTCGCTGCCGCCCTCGTCCATGTCGAGCATCACGTCCAGGTACCAGGTCATCGGCCCGAGGTATTCCTCAAGGGTCGGCGCATCGGCGGCGAAGGTGGCGAAGACCAGGCCCTTGTACGTGGCGACCCGGGCCTCGCGCAGGCCGTGTTTCGCCTTGTCGAAGTGGCTTTCTTCGTAGCACTTGGACTCGTGCATGCCCATCAGGCGACCACCGTCGGCGCCGAACGACCAGCCATGGTAGTTGCAGATGAAGCCGCGGGCATTGCCGGCCTCGGCGAAGCAGACCTTGTTGCCGCGGTGCGGGCAGGCGTTGAGGAAGACCTTCAGCGAGGCGTCCTTCTGTCGCACCACCAGCACCTCGTCCTCGCCCATGGAGGTGGTCAGGTAGTCGCCGAACTTCGGCAGTTGCGATTCGTGGGCGACGAACAGCCAGCAGCGGGCGAAGATCTTCTCCAGCTCCTGCTCGTAGATCGCCTGGTCCCAGAACACCTTGCCGGACAGGCGACCCTCTTCCATGTCGCAGATGCGGTCGAGGTTGTCCAGGCAGGGCGTGGATTCGATGGTTCTGAGCGGAATGTGCTTGTTGTTATCCATGGTTCAGACTCACGGGGAATTCGGTTGGACGGCGGATCAGACCGGGCTCTGCGCGGCGGCCACGGCCTCGTCGGCTTCCAGCGCGACGTCGGCGTACACCTCGCGGTCGGTGACGATGATCTTGTAGGTGCGCAGGTGCCGTTCGCAGGGGAACGTCACCGCCTTGCCGCTGGGGATGTGGAACTGGCCCCAGTGCACCGGGCAGGTGATCAGGTCGTCGTCCAGGTCGCCCTCGGCCAGCGACGCGGTGGCGTGGGTGCACATGTCGGTGGTGGCGTAGAAGGTGCCGCCGAGGTTGTAGACGCAGATGGCGTCGCCTTCGGCCTGCTCGACCTTCTTCAGTTCGCCGGGGGCCAGCTCGTCGCGCTGGCACAGCAGTACGCGGCTCATGCCGATGCCTCCTTCAGTTCAACGAAGCCCAGGCCGGTGACCCAGGCCGGCACCGCCTCGTAGGCGATGACTTCGCCCAGCGGCCGTTCCAGCGCGGCCATGGCGCAGGCGAAATTGCGGATTTCCATGGCGCCGTTGCCGGCGCGGCGGAGAATCTCCTCGTCGCTGTAGGCGCAGAGCCCGACCAGGTCGCCCTCGACCCCGAGGGCGAGGATCTCGCGGTCGAAGTCCTCGGCGACCTTGCCCATCTCGGCAGTACCGACCCAGTGGCTGATGCCGCCGCTGCCGATGATCACCACGCGCTCGTCGGCGTCGAAGGACTCCACCGCCGCGCGCAGTTGCCGGCCCAGGTCGGCCGAGCGCTGCAGCGAGATATAGGGATCGACGCCACAGGCCAGGTACACCGGGATGCTCGGCAGGGTCTTGCCCAGCAGCTGCTCGGCCGGCTGCACCACCAGCTGGTGCGGAATGGAGAACGAGTGGTCGACGGTGAAGCTGCGCGCCACGCTCCAGTCCACGCCATTGGCATCGCCATGGGCGACGATGCGCTCGGCCAGTGCCTCGTGGTTCTTCACCACCTGGCGCTGCAGGCCCGGCAGGCGGTCGATCGGTCCGTCGACATCGCCGGTGCCGATCACATAGCGCGGCAGGCAGTGGGTGCCGAACAGAATGTAGTGGTCGCAGCCAACGATGATCACCGCGGTCGGTTCCAGCGCCGCGAGGCGCCGCGCGCATTCGGCGTAGGCGCCCCACACGGCGTCGCGCTGGGCTTCGGGCGGCGCCTCGGGCGCCACGAACATCACCGGGTCATGCGGCATCCAGAAGCCGCCAACTATCTTGCCCATCTCGTCACCCCTTGAGCGCGGCGGAGAACCCCGCGCTGTCCTGGTCGGTGCAGCCCAGACGCTGCTTGTAGATCGTCATGCCGCGCTCGGGCGACAGCTCCTGCCAGAAGCCCATGGTCAGCATCGGGTTGACCCCGGCGGCCTG
Organism: Pseudomonas sp. zfem002; assembly: GCF_032621685.1. Classification (NCBI taxonomy): domain Bacteria; kingdom Pseudomonadati; phylum Pseudomonadota; class Gammaproteobacteria; order Pseudomonadales; family Pseudomonadaceae; genus Pseudomonas; species Pseudomonas sp. zfem002. The sequence continues at coordinate 3,397 of NZ_JAVYJH010000036.1, forward strand.
CAGGCCGGCGACATCGAAGCCAAGGATCATGTCGCGCTCCCGTTCACTCAGTTCGAAGCGTTCGAGAAAGCCGGCGGCGTCCTGGCGAAAGCGTTCTTTCGCCGCGCGCTCGACGCAGAGTTGCCAGAGCACCCGTTCCATCACGTTTCGGCTCATGGCGGTCACTCGCCGAGGAAATCGCGGACCAGCGCGGCGAAACGCCGGGGCTGCTCGCTCTGTACCCAGTGGCCGCAGTGGCCGAACAGGTGCAGGTCGGCATTGGGCACACTGTTGGCGATCAGCAGGCCGCACTGTGGCGGCACCACGCGGTCTTCGCGACCGTGGACCACCAGGGTCGGCGCGCTGATCTTCGCCAGGGCGGCGGCGGGGAAGCCCTTGACGAGGGTTTCGCCCTCCGCGGCCGGTTGCGGGATCAGCTTGCGCAGGGCGTCCTGGGCACCCGGCCTGGCGCTGGCCTCATAGCGCGACTGGACCATTTCGTCGCTGATCAGCGCCTTGTCGTAAGGAAACAGCTCCATCAGCCGGCGCATGTTGTCCAGCGATGGCTCGTACTCCCAGGCGCCGCGCAGGCCGGGGGTCTGCACGAATTCACCGGCGGGGGTGCCGAGCAGCACCAGCTTGTCGACCCGCTCCGGGGCGAACACCGCCAGGCCGATGGCCACCGCACCGCCGAAGGAGTTGCCGATGAAGGAAGCCTTCTGGATATCCAGGGCATCCATGATGCCGACCAGGTGATTGACCCAGAGCTTGATGTCGTACTTCGCGTCGTCCTGGAACTCGGTGAAACCGAAGCCGGCGATGTCCGGCACGATCACCCGCCAGCGGTCGGCGAATACAGGGATGCTTTTTCCCCAGTTGCTCCAGCCGGACACGCCCGGGCCGGAACCGTGCAACAGGAACAGGGCGTCGCCCTGGCCGGCCTCGTAGTAATGGGTGTTGTGCCCTGCGGCCAGCAACGTCTTGGCGTTTGCGCTCATCGCGGTCTCCGTTTTTATTCTAAACATACACATCTGTATCTAGATGCTAGGGAGGGTTTTGACGTGCGTCAACGAAAAAAACCTGGAACCGTGCAAAATAATGGGAGTCAACCTACAGACGTGTATTTCAAGAAACGAGGGAATTCGGCACACTGCCCGGGCCCCGGGCCGCGTTCTGCAAGCCCCGGCGGCGATAGCCTCGGCATTGCGCCGGGCGCTAGAATGCCCTCCTTCGCGCCCTCGGCCTGTGCCGCCCCGGCGCCTGACCCGTTCGATGAACAAGGCCCTACAACGATGTCATCACGCCCCAACCTCACCCGCGAAGACTGGATTCACGCCGCCCAACACGTGCTGGTCAGCAGCGGTGTCGACGCGGTCCGGGTCGATACCCTGGCCAAGGAACTGAAAATCACCCGCGGCAGCTTCTACTACCACTTCAAGAGCCGTGGCGAACTGCTCGAGGGCATCCTCGGCAACTGGCGTGCGCGCGCCACCGAAGACGTCATCCTCAGCCTGCGCAACGCCCACGCCTCGCCGCTGCAGCAGCTGCAGCGCCTGCTGGAACTGCCTTCCCACGGCCAGACCGCCAAGGATGCCGCGGCCATCGAACTGGGCATCCGCGCCTGGGCCCGCCGCGACAAACAGGCGCGCCAGGCGATCGACGAGGTGGACAGCCATCGCCTGAACTACATCGAGGGCCTGCTGATCCAGGCCGGAACGCCGGTGGACGAGGCCCAGGACCGGGCCTACCTGATCTATGCCTACCAGATCAGCCTGTCGCTGCTGCATGGCGACGACAGCTCGCAGCAGCGCCTGGAGCGCAGCCAGCGCATGGCCGGCCTGCTGCTGCCGCAAGGGGCTGCGGTGCCGGCCTGAAGCCATCTTGTCGGCGGTTGATGCCCGCGTAGGAGCGCGGCTTGCCCGCGAAAGGAGCGCGCAGCGGTCCCAATGAGTGATCTGGGACCGCTTTGCGGTCCTTTCGCGGGCAAGCCGCGCTCCTACGGGGGCTATGCACCTCGCCAAGATACATATCTGTATCTTCTGATTTCAAAACCCCACCTTTACGCATTCCCCTCTTGACAACCCTCAGTCATGACCCGCTAGTCTATACATACACATTCACATGTGTATTTTGAAAGAATGACCTACAGCCCCTGCCAGGGCTGGAACGTACAACAACAAAAATACATTCAGGTATCTCGCCATGCTCTCGCTTACGTGCCCCGGCAGGGTCGTCCCCTGCTCGCCCCCACTTCCCTACCCCACCGCTCGCTGAGGGCAACCCCATGGATCTCTCGATACTGGCTTTCCTCGGCCAGGACGGCCTGACCACGGGCGCGATCTATGCGCTGGTGGCCCTGGCCCTGGTCCTGGTGTTCTCGGTCACCCGCACCATCCTGGTGTTCCAGGGCGACTTCGTGACCTACAGCGCCCTGACCCTGGCCATGCTGCAGAGCGGCCTGCTGCCCGGCACCCTGTGGCTGCTGCTCGGCCTGTCGCTGCTGGCCTGCGTACTGGACAGCGCGCTGGCCCTGCGCCATGGCCATTACCGCCGCCTGCCGGGGCTGGCCCTGCGCTACCTGGGCCTGCCGCTCGTGCTCTGGCTGCTGCTCGGCAGCCTCGACCTCAGCGCCCTGCCCGGCCTGCTGCAGATCGTCGTCACCCTGGCCCTGGTCACCCCGCTGGGCCCGCTGCTCTACCGCCTGGTCTACCAGCGCGTGGCGCAGACTTCGGTGCTGTCGCTGCTGATCATCTCGGTGGCGGTGCATATCGCCCTGGTCGGCATCAGCCTGTCGCTGTTCGGTGCCGAGGGCGTGCGCACCCACTCCCTGGCCGACGCCACCTTCATGCTCGGCGACCTGCCGGTGAGCCTGCAGAGCCTGCTGGTGATCGCCTGCGCCCTGGCCCTGATCGGCCTGCTCTACGCCTTCTTCGGCCACAGCCTGTACGGCAAGGCGCTGCGCGCCACCGCGCTGAACCGCGACGGCGCGCAACTGGTGGGCATTCCCACGCAACTGGCCGGGCGCAGCGCCTTCGCCCTCGCCGCCTTCATCGGCGCGGTGTCCGGGGTGCTGATCGGGCCACTGACCACGCTGTACTACGACTCCGGTTTCCTCATCAGCCTCAAGGGCTTCGTCGCCGCGATCTTCGGCGGCCTGGCCAGCTACCCCATCGCCGCCGCCAGCGCCTTCTTCGTCGGCGTGCTGGAGAGCTTCGCCAACTTCGGTGCGTCGGCCTTCAAGGAAGTCATCGTGTTCACCCTGGTGATCCCGGTGCTGCTGTGGCTGTCGCTGAAACACCCGCATCTGGAGGACCACTGATGCGCCGTCGCCTCGTTCCCCTGATCCTGCTGCTGGCCGCCATGGCCCTGGCGCCGCTGGTGCTGCCACCGTTCCAGGTCACCCTGCTCAACTACATCGGCCTGTACAGCCTGGTCGCCCTTGGCCTGGTGCTGCTCACCGGCATCGGCGGCATGACCTCCTTCGGCCAGGCCGCCTTCGTCGGCATCGGCGCCTATGCCACCGCGGTGCTCAGCACCGACTACGGCCTGTCGCCCTGGCTAGGTCTGCTCGCAGGCCTCGGCATCACCCTGCTGGTCGCCACCTGCCTCGGCCTGCTGACCCTGCGCCTGGCCGGGCATTACCTGCCGATCGGCACCCTGGCCTGGGGCCTGGCGCTGTTCTACCTGTTCGGCAACCTGCCGGGACTCGGTGGTTTCGGCGGCATCCAGGACCTGCCCGCGATCACGCTGTTCGGCTGGCAGATCAGCGCCGCGGGGGACTTCAGCGTGCTGCTCGGGGTGCTCCTGGTCGCCAGCCTGTGGCTGCTCGCCAACCTCCTCGACAGCCGTCAGGGCCGCGCCATCCGCACCCTGAAGGACGCCGCCGGCATGGCCGAGGCCATGGGCATCGACACCGCGCGCAGCCGCCTGCAGGTGTTCCTCATCGCCGCCCTGCTCGCCGCCCTGTCCGGCTGGCTGTATGCCCATCTGCAACGGGTGGTCAACCCGACGCCGTTCTCGGTGGTGATGGGCATCGAGTACCTGTTCATGATCGTCCTCGGTGGCGTCGCCAGCCTGTGGGGCGCGCTGCTCGGCGCGGCGCTGCTGACCCTGCTCAGGCAACTGCTGCAGGACCTGCTGCCACACCTGTTCGGGCATGCCGGCAACGTCGAGATGATCTTCTTCGGCGTGCTCATCATCCTCATGCTGCAGTACGCCCGCGGCGGTCTCCTGCCGCTGCTCCAGGCCGCGCTGCCGAAAGCCCGGCGCCATCTCGAGGTGCCCGTCGACGCCGTCCCGCTGCCGCGCCGCGGCATGCCCGCCCACGGCCAGCCGCTGCTGGTGGCCGAAGGGCTGGTCAAGCGCTTCGGCGGCCTGGTGGCGAACAAGGACATGGGCCTGGCGATCAACAGCGGCGAGATCACTGCGCTGATCGGCCCCAACGGTGCCGGCAAGTCCACCCTGTTCAACCTGCTGTCCGGGGTGCTCGCGCCCAATGCCGGCCAGATCAGCTTCCTCGGTCGCCGCATCGACGGCCTGCAACCGCGGACCATCGCCGCCCTGGGGATCAGCCGGACCTTCCAGCACGTGCGCCTGCTGCCGGAAATGAGCGTGCTGGAAAACGTCGCCCTCGGCGCCCACCGCCGTGGCCGCGCCGGCCTGCTGCGCTCTCTGCTGCACCTGGAGCGTGGCGAGGAAGCCAGCCTGCTCGGCGAAGCCGCGCGGCAGATCCAGCGGGTCGGCCTCGGCGACTACCTGCACACCCCGGCCGGCAGCCTGGCCCTGGGTCAGCAGCGCATCGTCGAAATCGCCCGGGCGCTGTGCAGCGACCCGATCCTGCTGCTGCTCGACGAACCCGCCGCCGGCCTGCGCCATGGCGAGAAGCAGGCGCTGGCTCGACTGCTCGAACAACTGCGCAGCGAAGGCCTCGGCGTGCTGCTGGTGGAGCACGACATGGACTTCGTCATGGGCCTGTCCGACCAGATCGTGGTCATGGAATTCGGCCAGCGCCTGGCCAGCGGCACACCGCCGCAGATCCAGGAAAACCCGGCGGTCCTGGCCGCCTACCTCGGAGGTGTGGAATGACTCGCCTGCTGGATGTACGCAACCTGTCGATCAGCCACGGCAAGGTGGAAGCGGTGCGCAACCTCGACCTGCACCTCGACGAAGGCCGCATCGTCAGCCTGATCGGCCCCAACGGCGCCGGCAAGACCACCCTGATGGCGGCGCTGATCGGCCTGCTGCCGAGCCGCGGCGAGATCGTCTACGCCGAGCGACCGCTGCTGGCCCACCACGACGTCGCCCGGCGCATCGACCTGGGCATGGCCCTGGTCCCGGAAAGCCGCGAGCTGTTCGGCCTGATGAGCGTCGAGGACAACCTGCGCCTCGGCGCCTTCAGCCGCCATCGCCAGGGCCATCGCGATCATGAACAGACCCTGGAGGAAGTCTTCGGCCTGTTCCCGCGCATGCGTGAACGCCGCGACCAGGCCGCCTGCACCCTGTCCGGCGGCGAGCGGCAGATGCTCGCCATCGGCCGCGCGCTGATGGCCAGGCCGCGCCTGCTGCTGCTCGACGAACCGAGCCTGGGCCTGGCGCCGCGGGTCATCGGCGAGATCTTCGAGATCTTCAAGACCCTGCGCGAGCGCGGCGTTTCCATCCTCCTGGTGGAACAGAACGCCCGTGCCGCGCTGAAGATCTCCGACTACGGCTACGTCCTCGAAACCGGCGACATCGTCCTGCAGGGCGAGGCCAGCGACCTCGCGCAGAACCCGCGGGTGGTCGAGAGCTACCTCGGACGCAAACCCACCACGGAGGCCGCCCGCGCTACCGGCACCTAGCGCCGTTGTTCCAGCCCATTGCTCGACACCATAAAAACAACACCAAGGAGCTTGCATGAAACCTTTCCTCCCCTTGCTGCTGGTCGCCGCGATCTCGACCGCCGCCCAGGCTGACCTCACCGTCGGCGTCGTCCTCTCCACCACAGGTCCAGGCGCCTCGCTGGGCATCCCGGAACGCAACACAGTGGCCCTGCTGCCCAGGGAGATCGCCGGCCAGGCGGTGAAATACGTGGTCCTCGACGATGCCAGCGACAGCACCGCCGCGGCGAAGAACGCGCGCAAGCTGGTCAGCGAAAACCAGGTCGACCTGCTGATCGGTTCGACCACCGTGCCGACCTCGGCGGCGGTGGCGCAGATCGCCAGGGAGAGCCGCACCGCGCAGATCGCCCTGGCGCCCTACGCACCGCCGGGCGGCGAGCAGCAGTGGATCTTCACCATCGCCCAGACCAATGCGCTGATGGCCGAAGCGCTGATCGAGCATATGCAGCAGGCCGGGGTGAAGACCCTCGCCTATATCGGCTACAACGATGTCTGGGGCGAGGACTGGCACAAGGTGCTCAGCGAGCTGGCACCGGCGGCGGGGATCCAGCTAGTGCGCGACGAGCGCTTCAACCGCACCGATTCCTCGGTCAGCGGCCAGGCCCTGAAGGTCATGGGCAGCCGTGCCGATGCCGTGCTGATCGGCGCCACCGGCACCCCGGCCGCCCTGCCCCACACCGAACTGCGCCGGCTCGGCTACAAGGGCACGATCTACCACACCCATGGCGCCGCCAACAGCGCCTTCCTGCGGATCGGCGACAAGGCCCTGAACGGCGCGATCCTGCCGGTGGGGCCGGTGGTGGTGTGGGACAAGCTGCCGGAGTCGCACCCCTCCAAAGCCATCGCCAGCGACTACGCGCGGCGCTATGAAGCCGAGTACGGCGCCGGCAGCCTGTCGCCATTCGGCGCCTACCTGTACGACGCCATGCGCCTGGTCGAGAACGCCGTGCCCGTGGCGCTGCAGAGCGCGCAGCCGGGCAGCGCCGAATTCCGCCAGAGCCTGCGCGACCAGCTGGAAAAGACCAGAGAGGTCGCCGGCACCCACGGCGTCTACAGCCTCAGCCCCAGCGACCACTTCGGTCACGACCAGCGCGCCCGTGCCCTGGTCAGCGTGCAGGACCAGCAATGGGTGCTGCTCCACGCCCCTGAATGATCTCCACCTACAACAACAAGAAAGGCACCGGCATGAACAGACTGCACAACACCCTGGCCCTCGGCACGTTCTTCACCCTCAGCGCCCTCAGCCCGATCCTGCAGGCGCAGGGCTTCTTCGAGGACAGCAAGGCCAGCGTCACCGCCCGCAACTACTACTTCGACCGCGACTACAAGGGCACCTCGGCGCAGTCGGCGACCCGCGAATGGGCCCAGGGCTTCATCCTGCGCTTCAGCTCCGGCTACACCGAGGGCCCGATCGGCCTTGGTCTCGACGCCCAGGGCCTGCTCGGCCTCAAGCTCGACTCCAGCCCGGACCGCACCGGCACCGGCCTGCTGCCGTTCGACAGCACTGACCGCGAGCCACGGGACGACTATTCGGAACTGGGCCTGACCGGCAAGGTGAAAGTGTCGAAGACCGAACTGCAGGGCGGCACGCTGATGCCGATCCTGCCGATCCTCTTCGCCAGCCCCACCCGCCTGCTGCCGCAGACCTTCCGCGGGGTCAACCTGAAGTCCCAGGACCTCGACGGCTTCACCCTCAGCGCCGGGCGCCTCGACCGCATGAACCAGCGCGACTCGACCAACCAGCAGAAGATCAGCATCGCCGCGCCCAACCGCCGCTTCAACGGCGCGGCGCAGTCGGATGCCTTCACTTACCTCGGCGGCGACTACCAGTGGTCCGAGCCGCTGACCCTGAAGTACTACCACGCTGAACTCGAGGACATCTACAAACAGGACTTCGTCGGCTTCGTCGACAATCGTGCCCTGGGCGGCGGCCGGCTGAAGACCGACGTGCGCTACCACATCAGCCGCGAGGATGGCGCGGCCCGGGCTGGCGAGGTGGACAACCGCACCTTCGGCATCATGAGCACCTGGAGCCAGGCCGGGCACAGCCTGGGGCTGGGCTGGATGCAACTGAATGGCGACACCTCGATGCCGTACATCGCCGGGTCCGAGCCGATGGTGGTCAGCGAGGGGGCGTTGAGCAGCGAGTTCCTCAACCCGAAGCAGCGCACCTGGCAGGTGCGCTACGACTATGACTTCGCCACGCTTGGCGTACCGGGCCTGAAGGGCATGCTGCGCTACCTGGATGGCAGTCATATCGAGCTGCCGACGGCGCTGGGTGGGGCCGATCGCAGCGAAAGCGAGAAGGATATCGAGCTGTCCTACGTGGTACAGAGCGGTCCGCTGAAGAACGTCGCCGTGCGCCTGCGGCATGCCTGGTATCGCAATGACTTCGCCTCGGCGGCGTCGTTCCGCGATGACAATGAGCTGCGGGTGAACATCGACTATACCTTGGCGTTGTTCTGATTCCAGGGGGCCGGCGCGACCCCGTAGGAGCTGGCTTGCCTGCGAAAGGACCGCACAGCGGTCCCAATAGCAGTGAGGTCGGGGACCGCTGCGCGGTCCTTTCGCAGTGGTTCGTCACACGACAAGCCAGCTCCTACAAGCATTCGTGCCAGGCCCAACTTAAAATTCAATATTTGCATATTAGCTTATGCACAATTTGAATTTTGAGAATCATCCAGCCATTGCTAGGGTCATGGAAAACCGCAGCCGAGCCTGACCACCATGACCCAACCGCTCCGCCTGGACCGTCTTCGCCGGTTCATCGGCGACCTCGCCGACCTGCTCGACCACGAGCACGACGAAGCCGCCATCCTCGACCGCGGCCAGAACCTCCTGCAGCAACTGGTCGCCCATGACGACTGGCTGCCGGAAGACCTGGCCCAGCCCGATCCGACCCGCTACCAGCAATTCCTCCTGCATGCCGATTCGCGCCAGCGCTTCTCGGTGGTCAGCTTCGTCTGGGGCCCGGGGCAGCGCACGCCGATCCACGACCACCGGGTCTGGGGCCTGATCGGCATGCTGCGCGGCGCCGAGTATTCCCAGGGCTTCGCCCGTACCGAAAGCGGCGCGCTGATCCCCGCCGGAGACGCGGTGCGCCTGGCGCCCGGGCAGGTCGAAGCGGTCTCGCCGCGCATCGGCGATATCCATGAAGTGCGCAATGCCCACGACGACCAGGTGTCGATCAGCATCCACGTGTACGGCGCCAACATCGGCGCAGTCAAACGCGCCGTGTACCTCGCCGACGGCAGCGAGAAACCGTTCATTTCCGGCTACTCCAATACCCGCTTGCCCAATATCTGGGACCTGTCCAAAGAGAACCCCGCCCCATGAGCACCGCGACCACCCGCTCCTATGCCGAGCTGCGCCAGCACCTGCTGGCCAGGCATGAACTCGCCCTGATCGATGTGCGCGAAGAAGCGCCCTTCGCCCTGGAGCACCCGCTTTTCGCGGCCAATATTCCCCTGTCGAAGCTGGAGATCGAGATCTACCCGCGGGTGCCGCGCCGCGATACACCGGTGACCGTCTATGACGACGGCGAAGGCCTCGCCGCCATCGCCGCCGAACGCCTGCGGGCCCTGGGCTACAGCGATGTGGCGCTGCTCGAGGGCGGCCTGGCCGGCTGGCGCGAGGCCGGCGGCGAGCTGTTCCGCGACGTCAATGTGCCGAGCAAGGCGTTCGGCGAACTGGTCGAGTCGCTGCGCCACACGCCGTCGCTGGCCGCCGAGGAAGTCCAGCAGTTGCTGGACGACAAGGCCGACGTGGTGGTGCTGGACGCCCGCCGCTTCGACGAATACCAGACCATGAGCATTCCCGGCGGCATCAGTGTGCCGGGGGCCGAACTGGTGCTGCGGGTCGCCGAACTGGCGCCGGACCCGGCGACCCGGGTCATCGTCAACTGCGCCGGGCGCACGCGCAGCATCATCGGCACCCAGTCGCTGGTGAATGCCGGCATCCCCAACCCGGTGTCGGCGCTGCGCAACGGCACCATCGGCTGGACCCTGGCCGGGCAATCCCTGGCCCACGGCCAGGCGCAGCGCTTCGCCGAGGTCAGCGACAGCACCCGCGAGCATGCCGCCCAGCGCGCCCGCGCGGTGGCGGACAAGGCTGACGTGGCGCGGATCTCCAGGGAAGGGCTGCTCGCCTGGCAGGCGCAAACCGCGCGCACCACCTACCTGTTCGATGTCCGCACCCCCGAGGAATACGCCCGCGGCCACCTCCCCGGCAGCCGCTCGACCCCGGGCGGGCAACTGGTGCAGGAGACCGACCACAACGCCAGCGTGCGCGGCGCGCGCATCGTGCTGGTGGACGACGACGGCGTGCGCGCCAACATGAGCGCGTCGTGGCTGGCGCAGATGGGCTGGCAGGTGGCGGTGCTCGACGGCCTGAGCGTCGACGACTTCAGCGAGACTGGCGACTGGCAACCGTCCTTGCCGGCGCTGCCGCAGCCGCCGGTGGTCCAGGGCGAGCAGTTGCAGCAGTGGCTGGCGGAAGGCGACACCGTGCTGCTGGATTTCACCACCAGCGCCAACTATGTGCAGCGGCATATCCCCGGTGCGCATTGGGCGATCCGCGCGCAACTGGCCCAGGCCCTGGAGAAACTGCCGCTGGCGCAGCGCTACGTGGTGACCTGCGGCAGCAGCCTGCTGGCGCGCTTTGCCGCCATCGACCTGCAGGCGCTGACGCGCAAGCCGGTGTTCCTGCTCGAAGGCGGGACGGCGCGCTGGATCGCCGAGGGGCGCGCGCTGGAGCATGGCGAGACGCACCTGGCGGTGCCGCGCAGCGACCGTTATCGCCGGCCGTATGAAGGCACGGACAACCCGCGGGAAGCGATGCAGGGCTATCTGGACTGGGAGTTCGGCCTGGTGGCGCAGTTGGCACGGGATGGGACCCATGGGTTCTTTGTGATCTGAAACCCCGAACCTGCAAACGCCTCGCCCCCCTTTGTAGGAGCGGATTTATCCGCTCCTACACAGGAGGGCGTTGCGGTGCACATAACGTCTCGCCGCAAAATTAAATAAATGCATATTTATAAAAAACAAAATTCCAAAAAAGAATAATATTTATATTCCAAAAAAGAATTTCCAATGAAATTCTTATAAAAATAAGATCAACCCCAGACGACCTCGTCCACCCTTTCAAGAAAACCAGGAAACCCCGCTGTACCCCCACCCAGGGCCAGTGCCAGCTTCGATGGACCAAGCCGCATGCCCCGACACTTGCCGTTCAGTGCCCTGACCACCGCCCTGCTCCTCGCCGGCCTCGCCCCCGACAGCCAGGCCGCCAGCGGTGACACCCACCTGGACACCGTCACCGTGATCTCCACCGGCATCCGCGGGCAGCAACGCACGGTCGCCGACAGCCCGGCACCGATCGATGTGATCAACAGCGAGCAACTGCTCAAGACCGGCCGCGCCGAACTCTCCGAAGCCATCTCGCGGCTGCTGCCGTCGTTCAACTTCGGCACCAATATCGCCGGCTACAACTCGGTGACCCGGCCGCTGAGCAACCGCAGCCTGGGCCCGGCCTACACCCTGGTGCTGGTCAACGGCAAGCGCCGCCACAACGGCGCCATCGGCCAGCGCGGCAATATCGACAACAGCGGCGCCAATGCCGTGGACATCGACCTGATCCCGGTCAGCGCGGTGGACCACATCGAAGTGCTCAAGGACAGCGCCGCGGCCCAGTACGGCTCCGACGCGGTGGCCGGGGTGATCAATATCATCCTCAAGTCCGGCGCTGCCGGCGGCCATGTCGAAAGCAGCTACGGCAAGCTCTATTCCGGCCAGGGCGAAACGCTCAAGGTGGCCGGCGACCAGGGCTTCAAGCTCGGCGAAAGCGGCTTCCTGCATCTGTCCGCCGACGCCCGCAAGCGCGGCACCGCAGCCTGGAACGACAAGGCCGACAGCAGCGTGCGGGCCTTTCGCGACCCGCTCAAGCAGGCCACCTGGGACCGCGTGGCGATCAAGAACGGCGACCCGCAGATCAAGGCCTTCAACCTTGCCTGGAATGCCGAGCTGCCACTGGACGCCCTGACCCTCTACTCCTACGCCACCTACGGCGAACGCGACGCCGAGGCCTACAACTACTTCCGCCTGCCCACCGGCAGCGCCGCGGTGCCCGAGCTGTTCCCCGACGGCTACTACCCGCTGAACAACATCAAGGACCGCGACTACCAGTTCCTCTTCGGCGGCAAGGGCGAACGTGCCGACTGGCACTGGGACCTGAGCACCACCTATGGACGCAACAACATCCACCACTCCAGCGACTTCAACATCAACCCGTCGCTGGGCCCGGCGACACCGACGAAATTCGACAACCTGGCGACCTTCCGCTTCGAGCAGTGGGTCAACAACTTCGACCTGACCCGGCGCTACGACAGCCTGTTCGGCCTGACCTCGCCGGTACAGGTCTCGGCCGGCCTGGAACATCGCTGGGAGCGCTTCAGTACCTTCGCCGGCGAGCCCGCGGCCTACATCACCGGCAGCTACCCCGCCGCCTCCGGCGCCCAGGCCGCGGTGACCCTGCGTCCGGAAGACGAAGTCAGCCTGATCCGCAACAACTACGCGGCCTACCTCGACCTCGGCTTCGACCTGACCGAGCGCTGGTTCCTCGACCTGGCCGGGCGCGTCGAGCACTACGACGACGATTCCGGCAACACCTTCGGCCTCAAGCTCAATTCGCGCTACGAACTGACCGAGCAGGTCGCCGTGCGCGGCACCGTCGGCACCGGCTTCCGCGCGCCGTCGCTGACCCAGGTCGGCTACACCGTGGCGGACAACCGGGTCGCCATCGACGTCAATGGCAACGTGGTCCCCGCCGTGACCCGCCTGACCCCGTCCGACAGCAGACTGGCCGCGGCCCTCGGCGGCGACAAGCTGGAACCGGAGAAATCGCGCAACCTCGGTCTCGGCCTGACCTGGCAACCGGCACCGCGCACCAGCATCACCGCCGACGCCTACCTGATCGACATCGACGATCGCATCACCCTGACCAGCAACCTCTACGACCAGGGCAACGGGGTGATCACCCGCATCCTGCAAAGCCAGGGCGTCGCCCGCGGAACCTGGGTCAACTACTACACCAACGCCTACGACACACGGACCAAGGGCCTGGATATCGTCGCCGACCACAGCAGCGATTTCGGCGCCTGGGGCGACGTGCGCTGGAGCCTGGCGTTCAACTGGAACAAGACCAGCATCGAGGACGTGCGCGACACCCCGGCGGCGCTGGCCGGTTCCGGAGTGACCCTGGTCGGCCGCGACCGCGAGGGCGACCTCACCGTGGCCAGCCCGCGGACCAAGTGGATCCTCGGCGCCAACTGGAAGGTCGACGACCTCGCCATCAACCTGCAGACCACCCGCTACGGCAGCGTCAAGACCCTCGCGGTCAACCCCAGTGGCGACCGCAGCTTCGGCGCCAAGTGGATCACCGACCTGGACATCGCCTACACCCTGTTCGACCAGCTGACCGTCAGTGTCGGCGCCACCAACCTGTTCGACGTGCGCCCGGACCGGCACGCGGTGTACAGCCCGCTGGGCCTGGCGCCCTACGGCAACCCGCCGTTCCATCCGGGTGGCGGTTACTGGTACAGCAAGATCGCCTACGACTTCTAAGCCCATCCGGCCGCACCGCCGGGATGCGGTGCGGCCCTCACGGAGGACCCGCCCATGCGACTGCAACGAACCCTGGCCAGCACGGCCATCCTGCTGGCCCTGGGCCTGACGCTCACCGGCTGCAAGCCCGGCCAGGCCGACGCCCAGGCCGCCAGCACGCTGAAGATCGCCTTCTTCAGCGACAACACGCAACTGGTCAGCATCGACCCGTTCCAGGTCTACTGGATCGAACACCGGGTGGTCCTGCGCAACGTGGTCGAGGCCCTGACCGACCAGGACCCGCAGAGCGGCCAGATCATTCCCTGGCTGGCACAGCGCTGGGAGATCAGCCCGGACGCCCGCGAGTACACCTTTTACCTGCGCCAGGGCGTGACCTTCAGCAACGGCGAAGTGTTCGACGCCCAGGCGGTGAAGACCGCCTTCGACAGCAACAAGGCCTTCGCCAGCGAAGTGCCGAGCACCTTCGGCGCCACCTACCTGGCCGGCTACGACCACGCCGAGATCCTCGATCCCTACACCATCAAGCTGGTGCTGAACAAACCCAACGCCGGCTTCCTCCAGGCCACCTCCACCACCAACCTGTCGATCCTCGCCCCCGAGTCCTACCGCAAGAACGCCAGGGAGCGTTCCCTCGGCGCGGTGATCGGCACCGGACCCTACACCATCGAGCACTACACCCCGGAAAGCGGCCTGCGCCTGGTGCGTCGCCAAGGCTATGCCTGGGCCTCGGCCAACGTGCAGAACAAGGGCGAGGCGCACCTGGCGGCCATCGAGGTCAGCTACGTGCCCGAGGAAAGCGTGCGCAACGGCCTGTTCCTGCAGGGCAAGGTGGACATCCTCTGGCCGCGGGTGCCGTTCTCCGAGGTCGACCTGCAACTGTTCCAGCGCAACGCCGCGACCATCCAGAGCCGCTCCCTGCCGGGCCCGGCGTGGAACCTCTACCCCAACACCCGCAACAACCGCATCCTCGGCGACCACAACGTGCGCCTGGCGCTGCTCAAGGCCATCGACCGCAAGAGCTACGCCAGCACCGTGTACAACGCCGAGTTCCCGGTGGTGGACGGGGTGTACGACGTGACCACGCCGTTCTTCCGCAGCCAGGGCGACAAGCTGGCCTATGACCCGCAGGGCGCGGCGCAACTGCTCGACGCCGCCGGCTGGCCCCTCGGCCCGGACAACTATCGCTACAAGGACGGCAAGCGCCTGACCCTGGTCTACAGCCTGGCCGGCAAGGAAACCCCCGGCGATGTGCTGATCCAGGACCAGCTGCGCAAGGTCGGCATCGACCTCAAGCTGCGCGTGCAGACCACCGCCGAGTGGGCCGCGGCCAACGCCGCCGGCAACTACGACCTGACCCTGAGCTACATGACCCGCGCCGACCCGATCGTCCTGCAGAGCATCCTCGATCCGCGCAGCGCCAACAGCTCGACCCTGGCCACCAACACCTACACCCCCACCGTGCTGCCCCAGGCGCAGAACCTGTTCGACGCCGGCCTCACCGCCACCACGCCCGGCCAGCGTGCCGATGCCTACGGCCAGCTGCAGGACCTGCTGATCGACCAGGGCTCGGCGATCCCGGTGTACGAGCGGGTCTGGCAGGCGGCGACCTCGCCACGGGTGCAGAACTTCCGCTGGAGCGCCGAAGGCTTCGCCTTCCTCAACGACATCGAGGTCAAGCCATGAGCCGCTACCTGCTCGGCCGTATCGCCCAGGCCGCGCTGGTGCTGTGGGGCGCGTACAGCATCACCTACTTCATCCTCTACCTGCTGCCGGGGGATCCGCTGAGCATCATGCTCAGTGCCTCGGGCATGGAGATCGATGCGCTGTCGCCCGAGCAACTGGCCAAGGCGCGGGTCTACTACGGCCTCGACCAGGGCCTGCTGGAGCGCTATGTCGACCTGCTCCTGGGCGTGCTGCAGGGCGATCTCGGCCAGTCGCTGACCCTCAATCGGCCGGTCACCGAGATCCTTGCCGAGCGCCTGCCGCAGACCCTGAGCCTGGCCGGCCTGGCCATCGTCCTGTCGCTGATCGGCGGGGTCGGCCTGGCCTATCTCGCCGCCTACGTGCGCTGGCAGCCGCTCAAGGTGTTTCTCGCGCGCCTGCCGGCCCTGGGCTTTTCCGTGCCGGTGTTCTGGATGGGCCTGCTGCTGATCCAGATCTTCGCCTTCGGCCTGGGCTGGTTCCCGGCCACCGGCAGCGTCGGCTTCGACAGCCTGGTGCTGCCGGCGGTGACCCTGGCCATCCCCAGCGCCGCGGTGTACGCCCAGGTGCTGCAGCGCGGTTTCCAGGACGTCTGGCGCGAGCCCTATATCGCCACCGCCTGGGCCAAGGGCCTGAGCCGTTCCCAGGTCCAGGCGCGCCATGCGTTTCGCAATGCCGCCCTGCCGCTGCTGACCCTGATCGGCCTGCAGGTGGGCAACACGGTGTCCGGGGCGGTACTGGTGGAAACCATCTTCGCCCGCAACGGTGTCGGCCGCCTGGTCCAGGAAGCCGTGCTGCGCCAGGACATTCCCCTGGTGCTGGCGGTGGTCACGGTGTCCGCCGCCGCCTTCGTGCTGGTCAACCTGCTGGTGGACCTGCTCTATCCGATTCTCGATCCGCGCATTACCCATGCGCCCAAGGTGAGCTGAGATGACCGTCCTGCACCGCCGTCTTGTCCGTGCCCTGCCCGTCAACGACGCCTGGCGTCCGCGGCGCCGCCTGCAACGCCTGCTGGACCAGGCCGGACCGCTGCTGCGCCGGCCCGGCTTCGTGCTGGCGCTGGTCCTGGTGCTGTTCACCCTGGTCGCCGCGCTGGCGCCCTGGCTGTTCACCCAGGTCGATCCCTACGCCACCCAGCCTTCGGCCAAGCTGCTGCCGCCCAGCCTCGGCCACTGGTTCGGCACCGATGAACTGGGGCGCGATCTCTACACCCGGGTGCTCTACGGCGCGCGGCTGTCGGTGGAAGCGGCCTTGCTCGCGGTGGGCCTGGCGCTGGTCTGCGGCCTGGGCCTGGGCATCGTCTCGGGCTTCGTCGGCGGGCGCCTGGACGCGGTGATCATGCGCCTGGTCGATGTGCTGCTGGCCCTGCCCGGCCTGCTGCTGGCCCTGGCCATCGTCACCGCCATCGGCTTCGGCACCATTCCGGTGGCGATTGCCGTGGGCGTCGGGATCATCCCCGGCTTCGCCCGCACCACCCGCGCCGAGGTGCTGCGGATCAAGACCCTGCCCTACGTCGAGGCGGCACGCCTGGGCGGCGCCAGTTGGGGACGCACCCTGCTGCGCCATGTCCTGCCCAACGCCTGGGGGCCGGTGGCGGTGCTCGCCACCCTGGATATCGGCGCGGCGATCCTGGCCACCGCCGGCCTCAGCTTTCTCGGTTTCGGCGCCGCGCCGCCGGCGGCGGAATGGGGCACGCTGATCGCCAACGGCCGCCACTTCCTGATCACCGCGCCCTGGGTCTCGCTGCTGCCGGGGCTGTTCCTGGTGCTGGTGGTGTTCAGCCTCAACCATATCGCCCGCACCTTCGAGGAAAACCAGCGATGAGCCGCCTGATCGATGTCGAGAACCTCAAGGTCAGCTACCGCAGCGGCGGCCGTGTCACCGAAGCGGTGCGCGGCGTCAGTTTCCATCTCGATCCGGGCGAGACCCTGGCCATCGTCGGCGAGTCCGGCTCGGGCAAGACCACGATCGCCAGCGCCCTGCTCGGCCTGCTGCCGGTGACCGCGCGCATCGACGACGGGCGCCTGGCCGTGGCCGGGCAGGACATCAGCCATGCCAGCGAACGCAGCAAGCAGCGCCTGCGCGGGCGGGTGGTCGGCCTGGTGCCGCAGGACCCGATGGTCAGCCTCAACCCGACCCTGAGCATCGGCAAGCAGATCGGCGAAAGCCTGATCCTGCGCCATGGCCGGCGCTATCCGGGGCTGGATGCCGATGTCCTGGAATTGCTGCAGCAGGTCGGCATCGACAACCCGGCCCTGCGCGCCGCGCAGTATCCCCATGAGCTGTCCGGCGGCATGCGCCAGCGCGTGCTGATCGCCATCGCCCTGGCGGGCGAGCCGCAACTGATCATCGCCGACGAGCCCACCAGCGCCCTGGATGTCACGGTGCAGAAGCGCATCCTCGATCATCTCGAACAACTGGTGAAAGCCCGCGGCATCGCCCTGCTGATCATCACCCACGACCTTGGCGTGGCCGCCGACCGCGCCGACCGGGTGCTGGTGATGCGTCAGGGCGAGGTGGTGGAAAGCGGTGTGGCGCGGGAGGTCCTGTCGGCGCCTGCTCACGCCTATACCCGCGACCTGCTGGCGGCCGCGCCGGCCTTCGGCGAGACGCCGCGGCCGTTGCCCGTGGTGACTACCGGCAAGAAACCGCTGCTCGCCTTCGACGGCGTCGGCAAGACCTTCAGCCTGCCCCAGGGCCGCAGTTTCCAGGCCTTGCAGGGCCTCAGCCTGAAGGTCTACCCGGGCCAGACCCTGGCCATCGTCGGCGAATCGGGTTCGGGCAAGAGCACCAGCCTGCGCATCGCCCTCGGCCTGGAGCAGCCCAGCAGCGGCCAGGTGCGCTTTGCCGGGCAGGACATCGGCAAGCTGACCTGGAAGCAGTTCAGGCCGCTGCGCCAGCGCATGCAACTGGTGCAGCAGAACCCGTTCGCCGCCCTCGATCCGCGATTCAGCATCTACCAGAGCGTGGTCGAACCGCTGGTTTCGTTCGGCCTGCTCAAGGGCCGCGAACTGGAACAGGCGGCGCGGCGCCTGATGGAGCAGGTGCAGTTGCCGGCGAGTTACCTGGACCGGCTGCCGCGGGAGTTGTCCGGCGGCCAGCGCCAGCGCGTGGCGATCGCCCGGGCGCTGGCCTTGCAGCCGGACCTGTTGCTGCTCGACGAGCCGGTGTCGGCGCTGGATGTGTCGGTGCAGGCGCAGATTCTCGACCTGCTGCGGGAACTGCAGGCGGAGCTGGGGGTGGCCTATGTGCTGGTGTCCCACGACCTGGCGGTGGTGGCCAGCCTGGCGCATCAGGTGGTGGTGCTGAAGCAGGGACAGGTGGTGGAACAGGGCGAGGCGCAGCAGGTGCTGGAGCAGCCGCGGGAGGCTTATACGCGGGAATTGCTGGAGGCGGTGCCGGGGAGACGGCTGGCGGTGGCTTGATTCTCTGGTGTGCTTGAGGGCCTCATCGCCGGCAACGCCGGCTCCCACAGGTTCAGCGCTGCCCTTGAGAGCGGCGCGATACCTGTGGGAGCCGGCGTTGCCGGCGATGAGGCCCGGGAGGCCAATGGAGAACCTTACTTGATAACCCCACAGGCAAACCGCGCCGCCCCGCCACCCAGCGGTGCCGGGTGATCGGAATGGTTGTCGCCGCCGGCATGGATCATCAGCGCATGGCCCTTGAGGTCCTCCAGCTTCTTGATCTTCGGCGCCAGCAGCGGCTGCGCGGCCTTGCCGTCGGCGGTGACGATCAGCGCCGGCAGGTCGCCCAGGTGGCCGCCGTCATCCCACGGGAAGCTGTGCTTGCCGGTGTTCTTCGGATCCCAGTGGCCGCCGGCGCCACCCGCCGGTACCGGCTTGCCATCGACCTCGGTCGGCGCGCAGCTGGGGTTGGCGTGCACATGGAAACCGTGCACACCCGCCGCCACGCCGCTCAGCTCGGGGGTGAACACCGCACCGTAGGGGCTCTCGGTGATGGTGACGAAGCCGACACTCTTGCCCTCGCCCTGGGCGGTGGCTTCCTTGAGTTCGACCTTGAGCGAATCCGCTGCCTGCACGGCAGCGCTGGCACACAGGGCAACGGACAGGGCAATCCACTTTTTCATGAGGTACGTTCCTTATATCGCGGGAAATCGGCTGTAGAGCTTAGACAAAACCCGGCCGGGCTTCGAATGAAAATCAGTCTCGGCAACATCAGGCAACAGCTCTGCCACAACAGTTCCCTTGAGTGACGCCATCGCCGGCGAGTCAGCGCCCGGGACAACACCTGGGCCCCTGCGACATTTCGTCCGCCCCACCGGCGTGACCCAGCGGTCACCCGCTGTTGTCTCCCTGATACGCGCCCCTCGCCGGGCGCCTTATCCGGAACAATCACAACAATACGGCTGACCCTTCATGCACGCCCAACGCACCGCCTTGCACAACGAGCTGCACGCCCGCCCGTCGCTGTATTTCGACGCGCCGGCGCATGTCTTCCACCTCGCCTTCATCGGCGGCCAGCGCGAGTGCGATGCCCTGCTCCGGCGCTGCTGCCCGGATGCCGACACCGACGCGGTGCAGGGCATCACCCGCTTCGACGGCTGCCCGTTCAAATGGGAACGCCACTCCGAATTCTTCACCCTGACCCTGGTGCGGCCCTCTGCCCACGCCGAGCCGGACTGGAGCGAGCTGCCCGCCACCCTGGCCGAGGCCATCGCGCCCTACCGCGAGCAGATCATCAATGCGCTGCAGGTGCTGGTGCGCGAGGAAGCCGACCTGCAGCTGGCGCGCTATGGCTTCAAGGACCCCAGCGGCTCCAGCGTCGGTGGCGGCAGTGCCGTGGTGTGGAGCGATTTTCGCCTCGACGACCAGGGCAACAACCGCCTGCTGTTCGTCAATCGCGGGCTCAACGCCTATCGCCTCGGGCGGATGATCCGTCGGCTGCTGGAGATCGAGACCTACCGCATGATGGCCTCGCTGGCGCTGAGTACGGCCAAGGCCCTGGGCCCGCAGCTGGATGGTTTCGACCGCAGCCTGGTCAACCTCTCCGAGCGCAATGCCGGGGCCAGTGGCGTGCAGGCCAAGGTGCTGCTGGAGGACATCGCCGAGCTGTCGCGCCAGGTGGTGGCCAGCACGGTGAAGAGCCGGCACCGCTTCAGCGCGACCCAGGCCTATGCGCAGCTGGTGTTCGAGCGTCTGGCGGAACTGCGCGAGGGGCATGTGGACGATTGCCAGCGCCTGGGGGTGTTCATCGAGCGGCGCTTCAAGCCCACCGTGCGCTACTGCGCGGCGACCGAACAGCGCCTGGAGCATCTGGCCAAGGGCGTGGCCAACCTCGGCGACCTGTTGCAGGCACGGGTGCAGGTGGAGATGGAGGAGCAGAACGCGGAGATCCTGCGCAGCCTGAATGCCCGGGCGGAATCGCAGATCAAGATCCAGCGGGCGGTGGAAGGCCTGTCGATCATCGCGATCACCTACTACCTGCTGAGCCTGTTCAAGTTGCTGTATGCGGGGCTGGATACCCTGGGCGCGCATGTTGCGCCGAGGGATGCGCTGCTGGGGCTGGCGCCGGTGGCGGGATTGATCCTGGGGGTGATCCTGTTGCGGATCAGGAAGGCCAAGCAACACTGAAAATGCCACGCCCTCCTGTAGGAGCTGGCTTGCCTGCGAAAGGACCGCGCAGCGGTCCCAGACCTCACTGTTGTCTGGGACCGCTGCGCGGTCCTTTCGCAGGCAAGCCAGCTCCTACAGGTCGTTCGCGGCGCAAAGCGCCCCGAAGGAGTGCGCCGTCAGGCGGCCTGTTTCAGGGCCCGCTGGTGCACGATCACACCGATCAACGCCACGACGATCGCCGCGATACCCGTGGAAACCACCAGCACCTGGTACTCCTCGACGAACGCCATGGTCACCAGGCAGCCGACGATGAACACAATGCTCAGGTAGGTCAGCCACGGGAACAGCCACATCTTCAGGCGGATCTGCTTGCCTTCGGCTTCCAGCTTGCGGCGCATCTTCAGTTGCGAGCAGGCGATCACCAGGTACACCAGCATGGCGATCATGCCGGTGGTGTTCATCAGGGTGTCGAGCACGTCCTTCGGACGCAGGGCCTCGCTGAAGTTGATCAGCGCGCAGAAGATCGCGATCGAGCACGAACCGATGATGGCGAACACCGGTACGCCGGTACCGGCACGGGTCATCTTGAAGATCGCCGGGGCATCGCCACGGCTGGCCAGGGAGAACAGCATGCGCGAAGCGGTGTAGTGCGCCGAGATCAGGCAGCTGCTGACCGAGGTCAGGACGACGAAGTTCATCACGAACTCGGCGCCCGGGATGCCCAGCATTTCCAGGGTGCGGCGGTACGAGCCGTAGCCGGAGGTGCCCATCAGCGGGTCGTTCCACGGCACCAGGCAGACGATCAGGAAGATCGAACCGATGTAGAACAGGCAGACGCGCCACACCACCGAATTGGTCGCCTTGACGATCTGCCCGGCCGGGTCCTTGGACTCGGAGGCGGCGATGGTGACGATTTCCGCGCCGAGGAAGGCGAACATCGCGCCGAGCATGGCTACCACCACCGACTCGATGCCGTTGGGCATGAAGCCGCCGTGGGCAGTCAGGTTGGCCATGCCGCTGACTTCACCGGTCGGCCACAGGTTCATCACCGCGGCGGTGCACACCACCAGGAAGCAGACGATCGCCACCACCTTGATCAGGGCGAACCAGAACTCGAACTCGCCGTAGTGCTTGACGTTGAAGAAGTTCACGCAGATCAGCGCCAGGGTCGCCATCAACACGAACTCGTTGATGCTCACCGAGGGGAACCAGCCGTGCAGGATCTTGCCGGCGACATACGCCTCCCAGGCCATCAGGATCACCCAGTAGCCCCAGTACAGCCAGCCGATGGTGAAACCGGCCCAGCGCCCGATGGCGCGCTCGGCGTAGGTGGAGAAGGAGCCGGTGTCCGGCGAGGAGGTCGCCATTTCGCCGAGCATGCGCATGACCAGCACCACCAGGATGCCGCCGGCCAGGTAGGCCAGTACCGCGGCCGGGCCGGCGCTGTGGATCACGCTGCCGGAACCGACGAACAGCGCGCCGCCGATCACCCCGGCGATCGACATCATGGTCAGGTGGCGTGATTTGAGCGAAGCCGCCAGCTTGCTCTCGTGCTCCGACTTCGTTGCCGAAGCCGATGTGGATGTTGCGTCCATCAGTGGTCTACCCCGTGTTCTTTTTATCCAAGGAAACTCGACAGGGGCGCGACATGGCGTCGCGCCCCCTGTTGCATCAGCTGCTCTGATTCGACGTGCGCAACGCTGCCCGAGCCGACGAACGGCCAAGTGCTGGGCAACTGGTATGTCGCGCTCAGGCTCGTCCGCTAAGCCTGAAAGGTACTGCGAGGACGCCGTGGACAACGCTTGCCGGCGTCGCCCTCGGCGGGTGGGACGCGAGGGCTGAGCCTCGCATCGGCAATGGGTGGTTCGACGAGCGGTTGTTCATGAAGCTTCACGGCATTGATCTAGCGGTAACTGATACCTAATGTAAAAATGTCCGGCCTCAAGAGCCATGCACAGTGCGCACTGATTGTCACTGCACTGTACAGGTGGCCAATGCAATACAGCGCAGGCGCGGCCGGCGTCCTGCTCACCCCAAGGCACTGCTTTCCCATGTTCGAACTACGCCCCGACGCCTCGCCCCCGCTGGTGAACCAGATCATCAACGGGCTGCGCGACGCGATCGAGAACCAGACCCTCAAGCCCGGCGCCAAGGTCCCGTCGATCCGCGCGTTCGCGGCGAAATACTCGGTGAGCACCTTCACCGTGGTCGAGGCCTATGACCGCCTGGTGGCCCAGGGTCTGCTGGTCAGCCGCGGCACCGCCGGGTTCTTCGTCAACCGCGCCGCCAGCGATCTGCTCGACGCCCAGGCCAGCGAGCCGGACGCGGCCAAGCCGGCGTTCAACTCCGAGTGGTACCTGCAGCAGATCTTCGAAAGCCGGCAACTGGCGTTCAAGCCCGGTTGCGGCTGGCTGCCCAACGACTGGATGTTCGAGGACGGCCTGCGTCGCGGCCTGCGCCAGGTGGCCAGCAGCGTCCTCGAGCTGAGCGGCTACGGCGACCCCATGGGCCTGGCCGAACTGCGTACCCTGACCGCGCAGAACCTGCAGCAGGACCTGCGCATCGTCGTGCCGCCGAACCAGCTGATGCTCACCCATGGCGCCAGCCAGGCCCTCGACCTGGCGGTGCGCACCCTGGTCCGCCCGGGGGACGTGGTGCTGGTGGACGATCCCGGCTACCCCAACCTGATGAGTATCCTGCGCTTCCAGGGCGCGACCCTGATCGGCGTGCCGCGCACCCCCAACGGCTACGACCTCGATCACCTCGAACGCCTGCTCGCCGAGCACCGCCCGACGGTGTTCTTCACCCAGCCGCACCTGCACAGCCCGACCTGCTCGCGGACCCCGCTGGTGCAGTTGCACCGCCTGCTGCAACTGGCCAGCCAGCATGGTTTCCGCCTGGTGGAGAACAACCTCTACGCCGACATGATCGAGGAGCCGCTGCCCTGCCTGACCAGCCTCGACCACCTGCAGCAGGTGGTCTATGTCGGCAGCTATTCGAAGAGCATCTCGCCCAACGTGCGGGTCGGCTACATGCTGGCCAACCCGGAGCTGATGCAGCAGTTGCTGCAGTTGAAGATGCGCTCGGGCCTGACCACCTCGCAGGTGATGGAACGGGTGGTCTACGCCGCGATCACTGACGGCCGCTGGCGCAAGCACCTCAAGCGCCTGCGCCAGCGCCTCGCCGAGGCGCACCAGGAGGTTGGCCGGCAACTGGCGCGGTTGGGTTTCGAGCGCTTCATCGACAGCGACGAAGGCATGTACATCTGGACCCGCCACCCGGCCATCGCCGACAGCGCCGCGCTGGTCGACGATGCGCTGGACCAGGGCATCATGCTCGGTCCCGGGCAGTTGTTCCTGGTGGACTCCCAGGCCACCGGCTGGATGCGCTTCAATGTCGCGTTCAGTACCGATCCGGCGTTGTGGGAGCAACTGGAGAAGCTGCTGGTCAAGCATGTGCGGGCGGGCAAGGAGCGCTAGACGCCGGTCCACCGCAGCCCCCTGTGGGAGCTGGCTTGCCAGCGATGAGCATGGGTATCTACACAACTTTGAGGGCCTGGCGGGAAACCGCATAAAGGCCGCCAGGTGCCTGTCTTGAGTCTTGCAGCGCCCTCCAGATCGAGCGCCGCCCGCGCGGCGCATCGCGGATGAATCCGCTCCCACATTTGTTGCAACGTGCCATGGCCTGTTGGATTTGAGTTGTCAGCCTTTGTTTTTTCGACGATGCATCGCGGGGAGGCTGTTGGGCTCGACTCGGTATCGAGTCGAACCAACAAGGCGGTCAACCATGGCCTGTCAGGCATAGGTACGTTGCAACAAATGTGGGAGCGGATTCATCCGCGATGCGCCGCGCGGGCGGCGCTCGATCTGGAGGGCGCTGCAAGACTCAAGACAGGCTCCTAGCGGCCTTGATGCGGTCCCCCGACAAGCCTTCGAAGATGTGTAGATACCCCTGCAGCGATGAGGCCAGTGCTGGCAATGATGTTGTCCGGACGGACGCCATCACTGGCAAACCAGCTCCCACCCGCGGCGAGCCAGCCAGTGATTCATGGTCTACCGTTGCCCAATCCCCCTGCGCAACGGCCGCCCATGTCCCGCTACAACCGCACCACCACAGCCCTCGGCATGGCCGCCCTGATCGCCGCCTCGGCCCTGCTCGGCCTGCCCTACTGGCGCGAGGACTTCGCCCTCGCCGATCTCAGCACCGGCAGCGGCCAGCGGCACAGCCAGCGCCTGGCGGACGGCAGCCAGCTGACCCTCGACGCCAGCTCCTCGGTTGCCCTGCAGTTCGGCGACGATCAGCACCTGATCCGCCTTCTCTCCGGGCAGATCCTCGTCGAAGCCGGCGCCAGGCCGCTGCGGGTATCCACCCCGCAGGCCCTGGTCGAAACCCATGACGCCCGCGTCGTCATCGGCCGTGCGCAAGGCACCACCTGGGTCAGCCAACTGGCTGGCAGCAGCCGCATCGCCGAGCAGTTGACCCTCAATGCCGGCCAGCGGGTGCGGGTGACCGACAACGGCATCGAGCCGGCGCATCCGCTGGATGCCGGCGCCCTGGAACAGGCCTGGAACACGCAGCGCCCGACACCGTCGCCTTGACCGGGTTTCCTGTCGCACAGGGCAGAAAAAGGTCGAATGTCCAGCGCCATCGCAACGCGCTAGGATCGAACGACCAAAAAGAAAGACAGAGGCCGGTTTCATGACAAGCGCGACATTCAAGGATCATTTCTCCAGCGGCTCCGCCGGCTACGCGGCCTACCGACCGAGCTACCCCCTGGAACTGATCGACGAGCTCACCAGCATCAGCCCCGGCACCGGCCGGGCCCTGGACTGTGGCTGCGGCACCGGGCAACTGTCGGTGCTCCTGGCCGAACGCTTCGACGAAGTGATCGCCACCGACGCCAGCGCCGCGCAGATCGCCGCCGCCGAACCGCGCGAGGGCGTGATCTACCGCACCGCCCTGGCCGAGGACAGCGGCCTGCCCGCCGACAGCGTCGACCTCATCACCGTGGCCCAGGCTGCCCACTGGCTGGACCTTGAGGCGTTCTACGGCGAAGCCCGGCGCATCGCCCGACCGCAGGCGGCGATCGCCCTGATCACCTACGGCGTGCTGCACCTGGAAGGCGAGCTGGATGGTCCGCTGCAGCAGTTCTACCACCAGACCATCGCCCCTTACTGGCCGCCGGAACGCCGTCATGTCGAGACCGGCTATCGCGACCTGCCCTTCCCCTTCACCGAGATCGAGGTGCCGCCGCAGGTCATCGAGATGCGCTGGACCCTGGCGCAGCTGATCGGCTACCTGAACACCTGGTCGGCGGTGAAGGCCGCGGAACAGGCCCTCGGCCACAGTCCGCTGGACGGCGTGGCACAGCAGCTCGCCGAGGCCTGGGGCGACCCGGCGACCCGGCGCCTGGTCACCTGGCCGCTGACCCTGCGCGCCGGGCGTATTCGCGACTGACCAGCGCGGCGGCCAGGTGCCGCCGCCGCTTCTCCCCCGCGCGCGATCAAATCCCCCGTTCCCCACGGAACCATTTGCTCGCGCCAGCACTCGGAACCTCATTCCCCGCCAATACTGGCCAAGCGCCCAAGCGTTTTCCCTGCACAGCGCTACTCTGCAATGAGCCGATACGGTCGGAAACCGGCCCAATTCCCAGGAGCAACGATCCATGGCAGCACTCAGTTCCAGCACCCTCGAAGCGATCCAGGTCCAGCGCCCGCAACTGCTCGAAGAATGGAGCCGCGACCTGGAAGCCAGCGGCGCCACGCGCAACATCAGGGAGCAGGACCTGCAGCAGCAGACCGATGATTTCCTCCACCTGCTGATCGCCGGGCTGGAAAACCAGGCCGGGACCAATATCGGCGCCAGCGGCTGGGACGATGCCCGCCAGTTCCTGGAAAAGCTTTCGCAGAGCCGCGCCCTGCTCGGGCATGACTCGCACCAGACCGCCAACTTCATCTTCGCCCTCAAGGGCCCGCTGTTCGCCCTGCTGCAGAGCCATTACCGCGACCAACCGGGGCAACTGGCCGAGCAGCTGCGGGAGGTTTCCGAACTGCTCGACGCCCTCGGCATGCACACCATCCGCACCTACCAGAAGTCCCGCGAAGCGGTGATCAAGCGCCAGCAGGAAGAACTGCTGGAGCTGTCGACCCCGGTGGTCAAGCTGTGGGACGGCATCCTCGCCCTGCCGATGATCGGCACCCTCGACTCGCAGCGCACCCAGGTGGTGATGGAGTCGCTGCTGCAGCGCATCGTCGATACCGGCGCGGAAATCGCCATCATCGACATCACCGGCGTGCCCACCATCGATACCCTGGTGGCCCAGCACCTGCTCAAGACCGTCACCGCCATTCGCCTGATGGGCGCCGACTGCATCATCAGCGGCGTACGTCCGCAGATCGCCCAGACCATCGTCCACCTCGGCCTCGACCTGCAGGGGGTGACCACCAAGGCCAACCTCGCCGACGCCCTCAAGCTCGCCCTGTCGCGTATCGGCGTCAGTGTCGGCAAGCCGGTCTGACGCCATGGAACGCATCCCGATCCTGCAAATGGGCGACTACCTGCTGGTGACCATCCAGGTCGACATGCATGACCAGCTCGCCCTGACCCTCCAGGAAGACCTCGCCGAACGCATCAGCCGCACCTCGGCCAGGGGCGTGCTGATCGATATCTCGGCGCTGGACATGGTCGACTCGTTCATCGGCCGGATGATTGGCACCATTTCCGGGCTGTCGCGGATCATGGACGCGCAGACCGTGCTGGTGGGCATGCAGCCCTCGGTGGCGATCACCCTGGTGGAACTGGGCCTGACCCTGCCGGGGGTGAGCACCGCACTGAACGTCGAGCGTGGCATGCAGAAGCTGCGCGCCCAGGTGGAAGGCTCATGAACCTGCGCAGCAGTGGTACCCAGGCGGTGCGCCTGGAACAGGACGTGGTCCTGGCCCGGCAGACCGCGCGCAAGCTGGCCACCGAGTGCGGCATGCGCCTGATCGACCAGACCAAGCTGGTCACCGCGGTCAGCGAGTTGGCGCGCAACACCGTGGTCTACGGCGGCGGCGGCGACATGGACTGGCAGGTCCTGGAAGACATCGGCCGCGTCGGCCTGCGCCTGAGCTTTCGCGACAACGGCCCGGGCATCGCCGACGTCAAGCTGGCCATGACCGACGGCTGGACCTCCGGCGGCGGCCTCGGCCTCGGCCTGACCGGGGCCCGCCGCCTGGTGGACGAGTTCGACCTGCAGACCGAACCCGGCGCGGGCACCTGCGTGACGATTACCCGATGGACATGAGGGTGACCGGCTCGCCAACCCAGGTGCTGGCGATCGAAGAGGTGTCGCAGATCGGCCATGCCCGCCGCACGGCGCAGAAACTCGCCCAGCAGCAGGGTTTCAACGAGACCGATGGCGGGCGGGTGGCGCTGGTGACCACCGAACTGGCGAGCAATATCCTCAAGCATGCCGGCCGCGGCGAAATACACCTGCGCGTGCTGCCGCGCCCCGTTCGCAACGCTATCGAAGTGCTGGCGGTGGACCGCGCCGGCGGCTTCGACCCCGTGACCTGCCTGGCCGACGGCTATTCCACCGGCGGCACCCAGGGCATCGGCCTCGGTGCGGTGCTGCGCCAGGCCGACGTGTTCGACCTGCATGCCGACGAGCGCGGCACGGTGCTGCTCGCACGTTTCCAGGCCAGCGCCGATCGCGCCCCCGACCTGCGCTTCGGCGTCAGCCAGCATGCCCTGCACGACGACCCGCACTGCGGCGACAGCTGGGCCCTGGCGGTCGAGGGCGGCGCCATCAGCGCCCTGCTGGTGGACGGCCTGGGCCACGGCGAGGAGGCCGAGCAGGCCGCCCATGCCGGGCGCGCGGCGTTCATCGCGCAGCCCTTCAGCGCCCCGCACCTGCTGATGGAGGACCTGCACCTGGCGATGAAAGCCAGTCGCGGCGGCGCCGTGGCCATCGCCCGCTTCGATGCGCGGCGCGACACCCTCGACTTCGCCGGCATCGGCAACATCAGCGCCAGCCTGGTGACCCCGGAACGCAGCCGCGGCCTGACCTCCCAGCCCGGCATCGTCGGCGCGCAATACCGCAAGGTGCAGACCTTCGACTACGCGGGCGTGGCGGCAAACCTGCTGGTCCTGCACAGCGATGGCCTGCAATCGCGCTGGAACCTGCGCGACTACCCCGGCCTGGCCCTGCGCCACCCAGCGGTGATCGCCACGGTGCTGCACCGCGACTTCAGCCGCGGGCGCGACGATGTAACCGTTCTGGTGACCGCCCTGGAGACCCCCGATGACTGACCTGTCCACCCTCTCCAGCGAGCAGCGGGCCCTGTTCGAGCGCCTGCAGGGTGAAAACGACGCCCTGCGCGCCGAGCTGGACGAAACCAACCAGGGCGTGCTGGCGCTGTACTCGGAGCTGGACACCCAGGCCGAACAGCTGCGTCAGGCCTCGGACCTGAAAAGCCGCTTCCTGTCCTACATGAGCCACGAGTTCCGCACCCCGCTGGGCTCGATCCTGAGCATCACCAGCCTGCTCGCCGACGAACTGGACGGCCCGCTGAGTCCCGAGCAGCACAAGCAGGTGGCCTTCGTCAGCACCGCCACCCGCGAACTCAGCGACATGGTCGACGACCTGCTCGACCTGGCCAAGATCGAGGCCGGACGCATCACCATCTCCCCCGGCTGGTTCGACATGCTCGACCTGTTCGCCGCCCTGCGCGGCATGTTCCGGCCGATCGTCAACAGCACCGACGTCGACCTGATCTTCGAGGAGCCGACCGGCCTGCCGCGGCTCTACACCGACGACAAGAAGCTGGCGCAGATCCTGCGCAATTTCATCTCCAACTCGCTGAAGTTCACCCTCGCCGGCGAAGTGCGGGTTTCGGCCAGCCTCGAAGGCAGCGACCGCGTCCGCTTCGCCGTCAGCGACACCGGCATCGGTATCGCGCCGGAGCTGCATGGCGCGCTGTTCGAAGACTTCTCCCAGGTCGATTCGCCGTTGCAGAAGCGCCTGCGCGGCACCGGCCTCGGCCTGTCGCTGTGCAAGCGCTTCGCCGCCCTGCTCGGCGGCACGGTCGGGGTGAGCAGCGCACCGGGGGTCGGCTCGACCTTTTTCGTCATCATCCCCCTGGCCGTAGCCATGGAGGTCGCCGATGAAACGTGACCTGCAGCTGCTGATCGTCGACGACAACGCCGCCACCCGCTACGCCCTGCGCCGGCGTCTCGACCGCCACGGCTACACCGTGCTGGAGGCCGGTACCGGTGGCGAGGGCCTGGCGCTGATCGAACGGCAGCACATCGACGCGCTGATCCTCGACGTCAACCTGCCGGACATGAGCGGCTTCGATATCGTCCGCACACTGCGCGCCGATCCGCGTACCGCGCTGCTGCCGG
Source organism: Pseudomonas sp. zfem002 (assembly GCF_032621685.1). NCBI lineage: Bacteria > Pseudomonadati > Pseudomonadota > Gammaproteobacteria > Pseudomonadales > Pseudomonadaceae > Pseudomonas > Pseudomonas sp. zfem002. Next base: position 33,532 of record NZ_JAVYJH010000036.1, read on the forward strand.
TGATCCATGTGTAGGCGGCATCGATCCAGACCGGCGACATCATCACCGGCCTCGACGCCGGCGCCGATGCCTACCTGATCCACCCCATCGACCCCGACGTGCTGCTGGCGACCCTGCGCACCCTGCTGCGGGTCCGCGACGCGGAAGACGCCCTGCGCGACAGCGAGGCGCGCCTGCGCGAGATCTTCACCAATGTCTCGGCGCCCCTCGCCGTGCTGGACGCCAACCTGCACGTCCACGAATGCAACCAGGCCTTCGCCCAACTGCTCGAAGGCAGCGACGACCCGCAGAGCGTGCGCCAGTGCCTGGAAGACAACGACGCCGCGGTGATCGGCGAACTGCGCCTGCGCCTGGCCGACAGCGAACGCTGGCAAGGCACCCTGAACATGCGGGTCAAGGGCGAGCGGCGCGAGACCGAATGGCAGATCTCGCCCTACCGCACGCCGGGCTCGAGCCTGGTGTTCGTCGAGGACGTCACCGAACACCGCCATCGCGAGCGCTCGCACCTGGCGCAACTGGACGATGCCAACACCCAGCTGGCCAAGGAAGTTGCCGAACACGCGCGCACCGAGGCGCAACTGCTTCAGGTGCAGAAGATGGATGCCCTGGGCAAGCTCACCGGCGGCATCGCCCACGACTTCAACAACCTGCTCACCGGGATCATCACCAGCCTCGAACTGATCCGCAAACAGGTCGATGGGCAGGCCGCCGGCAAGCTCCAGCTGTACGCCGACGCCGCGCTCAACTCGGCCACCAGCGCCGCCGCGCTGACCCATCGCCTGCTCGCCTTCGCCCGCCAGCAACCGCTGGATGCCCGTCCGGTGGATGTCAACGAGCACGTACGCTCGCTGGAGGATCTGCTGATCCGCACCATCGGCGAGCGCATCGTGCTGAAACTGGAACTGACCCATCAGCCGGCCATCGCCCTGGTCGACCCGGTGCAGCTGGAAAGCGCCGTGCTCAACCTGGTGATCAACGCCCGCGATGCCCTGCCCGAGGGCGGGCATATCTGGATCAGCACCTACGCGGCGCATGCGCGGGGCAATCCGAAACTGCAGGACGGCGCCTATGTCACCCTGTCGGTGCGCGACGACGGCATCGGTATCGAGCACAGCCTGATCGACAAGGTCTTCGAACCCTTCTTCACCACCAAGCCACTGGGCCAGGGGACCGGCCTGGGCCTCTCGACCATCTACGGCTTCGCCCGCCAGTCCGGCGGCGATGCGCATATCCGCAGCGTGATCGGCCGGGGTACCGAGGTGAGCCTGATGCTGCCCGCCGGCGACAAAATCCCCGGCATCCCGCCGCTGTCCCAGGGCAGCGTCGATCCCCAGGGCCAGGGCGAACACATCCTGATCGTCGAGGACATGCCCTCGGTACGCCTGTTCGTCAGCGAAGTGCTGCTCGACGCCGGCTACCGCTGCACCACGGCGGACAGCATCGAGCAGGCGCTGGAGCACCTGCAGCGGGATACCTCCATCGACCTGCTGCTCAGCGATGTCGGCCTGCCGCGCATGAGCGGCCGCGAGCTGGCGGATGTCGCCCGTGGCTGGCGCGCCGACCTGCCGATCCTGTTCATGACCGGCTACGCGCAGACCGCGCTGAACCGCCAGGCCTTCCTCGCCCCGGGCATGGACATGCTGTTCAAGCCGTTCCAGATCAGCGAGCTGCTGGACAAGGTGCGCAGGGCCCTTGACGGAGGCCTGCTGGCCTGCCCCGCCCCCCCGTCCCCGTAGGAGCGTGGCTCGCCCGCGAAAGGACCGCGAAGCGGTCCCAAAATCGCATGGACAGCACCATTTTGGGGACCGCTTTGCGGTCCTTTCGCGGGCGAGCCACGCTCCTACGGGGATTCGTCCAACTCTTCCAGCAACCACCCACGAAACGCCTCCAGCGCCGGCAATGCCTGGTTTCTCGGCGGGTACGCCAGGTAGTAGCCACGAGCACTGGCATACGGCGCCAGCGGGCTGACCAGCTTGCCCTCGGCCAGTTCGTCGGCGATGAGAATCCGCGGCACCAGGCCGATGCCGATATCCGCGCGCACCGCCTGGATCAGGTGCGAGGTCAGCTCGAAGCTCGGCCCCAGGCGCATCGACTGGTGCGTCAGGCCATGGTGGGAAAACCAGTCGCCCCAGGCGTTGGCGTTGTTGGTCACGCTGAGCAGGTTCTGCCGGACGATGTCCTGCGGCGTCCACGCCTGACGCGAAGCCGCCAGCGCCGGCGAGAGGATCACCAGCAGCTCCTCGGCATGCAGCCGATGGCAGATCAGCCCCGGCTGCTCGCCAGTGGCGACGACGATGGCGGCATCGATGCCGCTGGTGGCGAAATCCACCGGTTCGATCCGCGAGTTGATATGCACCAGCACCTCGGGATGGCGCCGATAGAACTCGTGCAGGCGCGGCAGCAGCCATTTCGAACCGAAGGTCGGCAAGGTCGCCAGGCGCAGGCTGCCGCCACCGCCGTGGTGAGCGATGGCATGCAGGGTGGCGCTGCGGATGCGCCCGAGGGCCTCGCTGATCTCGCGCTGGTACAGGCGCCCGACCTCGGTGAGCTTGACCGTGCGCCCCTCGCGACGGAACAGGATCACCCCCAGTTGCTGCTCCAGGGTCTGTACCTGGCGACTCACCGCGCTCTGGGTCAGGGCCAGCTCCTCCGCCGCGCGGGTGTAGCTTTCATGCCGGGCGGCGGCCTCGAAGGCCAGGAGCAGCGACATGGACGGGGTCAGGTTGCGGTAATTCATTCAAAAAACTCATCAAAGGCTGCGCCATTATCCGTTTGTGTCCGCGGCGACACTACGGAATCATTGGCATCATCCACCATCTGACCGAAGGATGACCATACATCCAGGTCAAGTATTCATGATTAGCCGCCATTAAAAGAGGCCATCCAGCGATGATCGCCCAGCTCCCCGTCAGCGCCCCTGCCGCCGACTACCGTGTCTTTCTCGATGCCCTGCGCGCTGCCGGTTTCCGTGGCCAGTTCAGCGCCGACTACGGCACCCGCACCGTGCTCGCCACCGACAACTCCATCTACCAGCGCCTGCCCCAGGCCGCGGTGTTCCCGCTGGACGCCGACGACGTGGCGAAAGTCGCCACACTGATGGCCGAGCCGCGCTTCCGCCAGATCAAGCTGACCCCGCGCGGCGGCGGCACCGGGACCAACGGCCAGTCGCTGACCGACGGCATCGTCGTCGACCTGTCGCGGCACATGAACCAGATCCTCGAGATCAACGTCGAGGAACGCTGGGTACGGGTCCAGGCCGGGGTGGTCAAGGACCAGCTCAACGCCGCGCTGAAGCCCCACGGGCTGTTCTTCGCCCCCGAGCTGTCCACCTCCAACCGCGCCACCGTCGGCGGCATGATCAACACCGACGCCAGTGGCCAGGGCAGTTGCACCTACGGCAAGACCCGCGACCACGTGCTGGAACTGCACAGCGTGCTGCTCGGCGGCGAACGCCTGCACAGCCTGCCGGTGGACGACGCCACCCTGGATGCCGCCTGCGCCCTGCCCGGTCGCGTCGGCGCGGTCTATCGCATGGCCCGGGAGATCCAGGAAACCCAGGGCGAGCTGATCGAAAGCACCTTCCCCAAGCTCAACCGCTGCCTGACCGGCTACGACCTCGCGCACCTGCGCGACGACGACGGCCGCTTCAACCTCAACAGCGTGCTGTGCGGCGCCGAGGGCTCGCTGGGCTATGTCGTCGAGGCCAAGCTCAACGTGCTGCCGATCCCGAAGTACGCGGTGCTGGTCAACGTGCGCTACAGCAGCTTCATGGACGCCCTGCGCGACGCCAATGCGCTGATGGCGCACAAGCCGCTGTCGATCGAGACGGTGGACTCGCGGGTGCTGATGCTGGCGATGCAGGACATCGTCTGGCACAGCGTCGCCGAATACTTCCCGGCCGATCCCGGCAAGCCGACCCTGGGCATCAACCTGGTGGAGTTCTGCGGCGATGAGCCGGACGAGGTCAACGCCCGGGTCGCGGCCTTCATCGAGCATCTGCAGGGCGACCAGAGCGTCGAGCGCCTCGGTCATACCCTGGCCGAGGGCGCGGCGGCGGTGACCCGCGTCTACACCATGCGCAAGCGCTCGGTGGGCCTGCTCGGCAACGTCGAGGGCGAAGTGCGCCCGCAGCCGTTCGTCGAAGACACTGCGGTCCCGCCGGAGCGGCTGGCCGACTACATCGCCGAATTCCGCGCCCTGCTCGACGGCCACGGCCTGACCTACGGCATGTTCGGCCACGTCGATGCCGGCGTGCTCCACGTGCGTCCGGCCCTGGACATGAAGGACCCGGCCCAGGCCGCGCTGGTCAAACCGATCTCCGACGCCGTCGCCGCCCTCACCCTGCGCTACGGCGGCCTGCTCTGGGGCGAGCACGGCAAGGGCCTGCGCTCGGAATACGTGCCGGAATACTTCGGCGCCCTGTACCCGGCGCTGCAACGCCTGAAAGGCGCATTCGACCCGCACAACCAGCTCAACCCGGGCAAGATCTGCACCCCGCCGGACAGCGCCGAGGGCCTGATCAAGGTCAACGAAGCGCCGCTGCGGGGCGAGCACGACCGGCAGATCGACGAGCGCGTCTGGCAGAGCTTCGCCAGCGCGGTGCACTGCAACGGCAACGGCGCCTGCTACAACTACGACCCCGACGACGCCATGTGCCCGTCGTGGAAAGCCACCCGCCAGCGCCAGCATTCGCCCAAGGGCCGCGCCTCGCTGATCCGCGAATGGCTGCGCCTGCAAGGGGCGGCGAACGTCGACGTGCTCAAGCCCGACGGCACCTCCTGGCTCAAGGGCCTGCCGCAGCGCCTGCGCAATGTCCGTGCGCAGCAACAGGGCCAGGCCGACTTCTCCCATGAGGTCTACGACGCCATGGCCGGCTGCCTGGCGTGCAAGTCCTGCGCCGGGCAGTGCCCGATCAAGGTCAACGTGCCGGACTTCCGCTCGCGCTTCCTCGAGCTGTACCACAACCGCTACCAGCGGCCGCTGCGCGACTACCTGATCGGCTCGCTGGAATTCACCATTCCGTACCTGGCCTACGCACCGGGGCTGTACAACGCGGTGATGGGATCGAAATTCGTCGGCGGCCTGCTGGCCGAGCGCATCGGCATGGTCGACAGCCCGCTGATCAGCCGTTTCAACTTCCAGGCCACGCTCAAGCGTTGCGGCGTGCGCGCGGCCAGCGTGCCGGCGCTGCGCGAGCTGACCCCGGCGCAGCGCGAGCGCAGCATCGTGCTGGTCCAGGATGCCTTCACCCGCTACTTCGAGACGCCGTTGCTGGCCGCCTTCATCGACCTGGCCCATCGCCTCGGGCACAAGGTGTTCCTCGCCCCGTACAGCGCCAACGGCAAGCCGCTGCATGTGCAGGGCTTCCTCGGCGCGTTCGCCAGGGCCGCGATCCGCAACGGCACGCAGCTCAAGGCCCTGGCCGACTGCGGCGTGCCGCTGGTGGGACTGGACCCGGCGATGACCCTGGTGTATCGCCAGGAGTACCAGAAGGTGCCGGGCCTGGAAGGCTCGCCGAAGGTGCTGCTGCCGCAGGAATGGTTGATGGACGTGCTGCCGGAGCAGAGCGGTGGCAAGACCGCCAGCTTCCGCCTGCTGGCGCACTGCACCGAGAAGACCAACGTGCCGGCCAGTACCAGGCAGTGGGAGCAGGTGTTCTCGCGCCTGGGGCTGAAACTGGCGACCGAGGCCACCGGCTGCTGCGGCATGTCCGGGACCTACGGGCACGAGGCGCGCAACCAGGAAACCTCGAAGGTGATCTTCGAACAGTCCTGGGCCGGCAAGCTGGACAAGGACGGCGAGCCGCTGGCGACCGGGTATTCGTGCCGCAGCCAGGTCAAGCGCATGGCGGACCGCAAGTTGCGCCATCCGCTGGAGGTGGTGTTGCAGTATGTGATTGGGTGAAGGCTGGGGGCCGTGATCGGCTCCCTTTCTTTTGCTGTTTTCACTGGCCTCATCGCTGCATGGGTATCTACACATCTTTGAAGGCTTGCCGGGCGCTTCATGGCCGCCAGGTGCTTGTCTTGAGTCCTGCAGCGTCCTTGAGATCGAGCGCCGTCCGCACGGCGCATCGCGGGCAATGCCCGCTCCCACATTTGCTGCAACGTGCCATGGCCTGTTGGATTTGAGTTGTCAGCCTTTGTTTTTTCGGCGATGCATCGCGGGGAGGCTGTTGGGCTCGACTCGGTATCGAGTCGAGCCAACAAGGCGGTCAACCATGGCCTGACAGACATAGGTACGTTGCAACAAATGTGGGAGCAACTGTCTTCGAGGACTTTTTTAAAAACGATTCCTCCAGACATAGCTTCGCCAGCAACACAGCTCTCCGGTGTTGCTGGCGAAAACCCCGCTCAATATTTCAGTCC
>NZ_JAVYJH010000037.1:0-46839 GCF_032621685.1 Pseudomonas sp. zfem002
AGTTGCACCCCGGCCAACTCGCCGCCTGGAGTGAAGTGAAACGCCTGACGGTGGCCGAGCGCATCGGTCTGCTCCAGCACCTGGTCCAGTGGGCCGTGGACGAAGGTGGTGGTGGCGCCTTCACCGGGTTCGAGTAGGGCATCCGGGGTGTCGGGCCAGTCGGGCAGGTCGAGGCTGGCGAGGAAATGGCGGGTTTCGCCGCGTTCCTCGCCGGTGAGGCTGTAGCCAGTGATCAGTCGGCTGCCGGCATCGTCGTCATGACGGACCAGGCGCCCGCGGCGGTTCAGGCCGTCTTCCCGGGCGTAGGTGAAGCGCTCGGCGACCCGCGCGGCCTGTCCGCTGACCTGTTCGCGAACCCGCAGTGGCCGCAGCAACTCGTCGTAGACGCTCTGCCAGTGACTGTCGCGGCTGTCCCAGTGCTCCAGTTCCTGTCCCGCCTCGCCACGCAGCATCAGTTGCCAGCCGGCGTCGGCGCTTTCGCTGAGCAGGCCACGGCCGGACAGCGACGCCAGCGTGCTCTGGCTCGGTGTGACGGTTTCGCCCTGGTCCAGGCGCTCGAACAGGCGCGGGTCCCAGTGCTGCCACGTTCGTCCGCTGGCAGCGCAGCGCGCCAGGACCACCCGCCGCTGCGCCGCCTGTTCGGCCTGCGCCCGGTACCAGGCCACCTGGCGCAGGGTCAGGCCACGGGCGTCGCGCACCTCGAGCGTCGGGGTGTGCCGATGCAGGGCGCTACTGGCGGCCACTTTCGACCTCTTCCCAGGTGTCGTTCTCGTCCTCGCTGATGCTGTACCAGGCCAGGTAGCGCTGGCGGCGCAGGTAGCCCTTGGCGGTCAGCACGCGGACCAGGCGTCCCAGCGGGTCGTAGAACTGCTGGTCGCTGTAGCCGAACAGGCGCATCGAGGTATCGTTGACATAGCGCCAGCGCTCGGCGAAGTAGGGCCGGTAGACCCGCACCGGCAAGCCCTTGTTGTTGTATTCGACGCGCTCGCTGACCCGCCAGCGCTGCTCGGCCTCGACCATGACCGGTTTACCGTCTTCCAGACGCAGTTCGCCGTTTTCCTCCACCGCGTAGGCCTGGCCCGGCTCGACTTTCTGCTTGCTCTGCAGGACGCGGCCAAAGCCGTCGCTGCTGCTCAGGCCGATGCGGATCTGCAGCTCGGGATCGCCAGGGTAGCGGTCGGCCTGCAGCACAGCGCTCTGCACCGGCTGGCGCAGCTCCGGCGCCTGCATCCAGCTGAAACTGTCGTAGTAGCAGGCGCTGGCGGCGTGTTGCAGCGCCGTGCCGGGATCGGCCAGGGCGCTGGCCAGGTCCTCGCTGTCGCGCAGGTATTCGCTCAGCGGCGCGAAGCCGGCCGGCTCGCCGTTCTCGCTGCCGTGAAAACTGCTCGCCAGCAGGCGGCCGAAACCGTCGTAGAGGGCTTCCTGGATGTTCTGGTTGGGGTCGGTGATACGCCGCGGCTGCAGGCAGTGATAGTCGAATTCGCTGAAGGTCTGGCAGCCGTCGGCGAGGGTGATGCGCGCGACCTGGCAGTGATAGCGGTCGTCCTCGATCAGGGTCGCGCCATGGCTGCGGGTTTCGCGCACGGCAACCGGGCGGTGGAAGGCACTGGCCGGGGCGTAGGTGGTGAAGCCCTGGCGGATGGCCCACAGCTCCAGCTCCGGCTGTTGCGGGAGAAAGGCTTGCATCGGCTCGTAGTTCAGGCTCAGCAGCTTGTCGCGCAGGGCTTCGCGGCTCATCACCCGGTCGTAGGCTTGCAGCGCCTGTTCGTTGAGTTCGGCGCTTTCCAGGTAGCCGGACAGGGCCTCGAAACTGGCCTGGCCGTCCGGCAGGTCTTCGCGGCTGGCGCTGTCGGCGGCCTGGTAGCGTTGCACGCTCTGCCCGGTGAGCACCCGCTCGGCCTCGTCGTGCAGCGGGCTTTGCGCGCCGCTCAGGTGCTCGAAGCCGATCTGCTGCGCCGGCAACGCGGCGCGTGGCAGCACCAGGGCATTGCCGCGCTGGCGCCAGGGCAGGCCGAGACGCCAGCCTTGCGGGTGGTCGAGATGGATGGCCTGGGCGCGGGTTTCGTTGAGGTAGTGATCGTATTGCGCTTCATCGTGGGCGTCGCGCCACCAGGTCTGTTCGTGCTCGCTGTCGAACGGTGGCGGGTCGCTGGCCTGGCGCCGCCGGGCGCAATGCACGATCACGCTGTGGGTCGAGTGGCCGTAGGCATCGTAGGCGAGGTTGACGCTGTGCTGGCCGCGCGGGTCATCGGCCTGGCGCTCGTAGTCCAGGCTGAGGCTTTCCAGGGCCAGTGGCAGCATGCGCGCGTAAGCCTGGTGGGCGCTGGCCGGTGCCAGTTCGCGCAGCAGGTAGCGGTGCTGCTCGATGGCATAGGGCACCGCCTGCTGCGGGCTGTCGTCGAGGCCGTAGCGCTCGCTGCGGATCGGCGAACCGGCCAGGGCATGGGCCATGGCGCGCTGGCGCTGCTCGTCGGGGGCCTCGACGATCTGGTCCAGGCCATGCTCGGCATCGAACACGGCGAGCAGGTCGGGGCCGGGTACGGCGGCTTCGCTGTCCGGGTAGAAATCGTCCCGCGGCGGCGCCGGGTACTGGCCGGTGTGAAACCAGGTCTTGCTCAGCAGCGGTGCAGTGAAGTGGCTGTCCTCGTCGCCCCTGGCGCTTTCGCTGTCGGTGCGCAGGAGCAGGCCGAAACCGCGCATTTCCCGCTCGTGACGGTCGTAGTGGCCGCGGCGATAGCGCAGGCGCTGGACCAGCAGGTTGCCGGTGACTTCGTCGAGGCGGGTCTGCCGCACGACCAGATGCAGGGTCAGCGGCAGGTGGCTGACCGCGGGCTGGCCGGCCTGGCGCAGTTCGTCCTTCTCGTCCAGCCATTCCTGACCGGAGCTGCGGTATTCGACCGTGCCGAGCGAGCCCATGTTGTTGTCGCACTGATCGAGCAGGTAGGGCTTCTGCGCGGTGAAGTCCAGGCGCCAGTGGCGCGGGCGCATGTGCGGCACGCTCAGCACCAGGCTGCTGCAGCCCAGCCCCTGCAGGTCGGCGGCACTGACCTGGCACAGGCGGTCGTAGCGCACGCCCGGCGGCCAGCTCTGCAGCACCGCGGGTTCCAGGTCGAAGCCGCAGCGGTTCATGAAGATGCGTACACCGCTGCTTTCCAGGTACAGCAGGTCGCTGGCGCCGGAGCCGTCGAGGTCGGCCAGGCGCACTCGGCTGGCGTCGAACTCGCTGTGCTGGAAGGGCAGGCTGGCGAACACGAAACCCTTGCCGAAACGGCCGTGGCCGAGGTTCGGCCAGCAGCGCACTTCGTCATGGCGGATGCGCACCAGGTGCTGCTGGCCACTGCCGAGGATATCGCTGAAGGCCACCAGTTCGGCGCGGCTGTCGCCGATCACCGGCAGGCTGTCGTGCTCGTGCGCGACCTCCACCGGGGTGGCGTGCCCCTGTTCGCGGCGGTTGACGTAGAGGCGCACGCTGCGTGGCCCGATCAGGGCCAGGTCGAGCAGGCCGTCGCCACTGAGGTCGGCCAGTTGCGCCAGCGGGTGCAGGGCCTCGGCGGCGATGGCGGTGTAGGGCACGAAGCTCGACCACTGGCGCGCCGGATCGAGGGTGAAGAAGCCGTTCAGCCCCGGGGCGTTGATGCACCATTCCAGGCGGCCGTCGCCGTTGAGGTCCTGCAGCGACTGCTGCAGCGGCCGTTGGCTGTCGGCCAGGGGGATGCGCGGCAGGGCGCTCCAGGCGCCGTAGCGGACGCGGTCGTTGGGCGCGTCTTCCGCGCCCTCGACGCTGTCGCGCAGCGGCTCGCCGTAGTACCAGCCCTGGTCGCCGCGGTAGAGCACGCCGGGCAGGCCTTCGCCATACAGGTCGACCAGCTGGTACGGCGCGGTGTCGAGGCCGGGCAGGGGCGGAAACTCGCTGAAGCGGGCATGCGCGGCGCTGTCGAACGGCGTGTAGGCGAAACTCAGCGGCGGCAGGCTGACCCGCCGCCCGTCCAGGCCCCAGGCCTGGCTGTGGGCGGCAACCAGCAGGCTGTAGGACAGCGCGCTGGTCCGGTACTCCAGCAGCAGGCGGCGCACCAGCACCGGGGCCTCGCCCAGGTCCTCGACGAAGCGGTGGAACATCAGGACCTGTCGGCACAGGCGCAGGTTGCCCAGTTCGAAGCCGTAGGCGAAGGAGCTGTGCGGATCGCTGCGCAGCGGCCAGACATCGCGTTCGGCGTAGCCGGGCTGCGCCTCCAGGTCGCTGTCGCGCTCGCCGTAGTCGAGCAGCAGCTCGAAGTGCCACTGCACCGCGTCGACACTGTCCGGCTGCCACAGGTACAGCCAGGGGCGGGCCTCGACATTGCCGTAGCAGACCCGGTTGAGGTAGCACTGGGCGCGGAAGTCGCGCGGCTCGTCCGGCTCCAGCCCGGCCAGGTCCTCGCCCTTGTACTGGTAGAGGATGTGCTCGCCATGGGCGTTCATGCTTTCTTCCAGCAGCCATTCGCCGACCCGCCGCGGGTCGTCCGGGTCGCTGCTGCGCGAGGCCGGGTTGCGTCCGTACAGGTGCAGGCTGCCGTCGCTGCCGTGAATCAGCCAGAAGCCGGGGTCGTCCGCATCGGCGCGCCAGTGCTCGATCCGCGCGAAATCGCCCTCGATCCGCGGGAAATGCCGGATCACCTGGTACACACGATCCAGCAGCAGGCCACGGTACTTGTCCACCAGGGTGAACTGCGGGGCGCCGGCGGCGTCGCGCTCGGGCAGCCAGACCGTGCCGTCGGGGCCGACGATCACATCGTCATCGTCGTAGCGCGGCACGCCCTTGCTGGTACGCCGCGCGACGCAGCCGTGGCCGAGGCTCCAGCCCATGCCGAACAGGCCGTTGCTCACCGTGCTGTGGTAGCTCAGGGTCAGCGCCGGCGCGTAGCCGCGCCCGGGCGACAGCGGCAGGGGGATTTCCAGCGACGCCGCACCCGAGGTGCCGATGTCGCCCCAGCTGCCGCCGATGCTCTGGATGGCGCCACCGCCCTTGGGCAGCGAGGGTTGCGCGATTGCCGATGGCTGATCCTGCATGACTCGTGCTCCATGGCTGCGGTGCAATGGAGCAAGAGTGCCTTGCGGGAGGGATTTCGTTAACTGGCAGAAATGTCAGGTACCGCCTCAGAACACGACATCGGCGGCGGCCTGCACGTGGATCCGCGGGCCATAGCTGGTCATGTTGCTGAACACCGCATTGTGGTGGGCGCTGATCTGCGCCGCCGACAGCACGTCGTTGTCCAGGGTGGAGTGGCCATCGGCGAGCAGTACCACCTCGTAGCCCAGGCTCAGGGCGCGGCGCACGCTGGTGTCGACGCAGAACTCGCTCTGCAGGCCGCAGACCAGCAGGCGCTTGATGTCACGCGCCTGCAGCCAGGCATGCAGGTGGGTCTGGTTGAAAGAGTCCGGGGTGGTCTTGCGCACGCGCTCATCCTCGGCCTCGGCCGTCAGGCTGGCCGCCAGTTGCCAGCCAGGGCTGCCGAAGCGGAACAGCGCGTCGCTGTCCTGCTCGTGCTGCACGAAGACCACGGGTATGCCCGCGGCGCGTGCCCTGGCGATGCTGGCATTGATCGTCGAGAGCACCCGTTCGATGTCGAATGCGGCGAATTCTCCGGTGCAAAGCGAAGCCTGTACATCGATGACCAGCAGAGCGGTTGTCATGGTATCTCCTCGAATTGACTGGGGGGCGAGCAGCGTAACGTGCTGTGGGCAGGGCTGGAAGTCGGCAAGCACGGGCTTTTTGCCATTACCTGATATTTTTGTCAGTAGCGCGACGCGCCCGGGCTGATTAGCTTCAGCGGACCGGCGGCCAGCCAGAGCCGCCTCACAGGATGGAGAACCGTCATGGTCCGGGGCAAGGCAGCATCTTCCAGCACGTCTCTGGTGTACGCCGCCAGTCCATCCCTGGCCGTCGGACAGTGGTTGCCCGGCGTCCTGGCCCTGTTGCGGCGCTGTACGGCGCCTGGCAGCAACCAGCCGCTGTGGAATGCCGACCTGGAGCGTCCGGACGGCCCCGACAGCGGCGTCGATCCGCACACCACCGGCGTGCCGCCGCCGCAGCTGGCGCGGCTGAGGGTGCGGGCCGAGGCCGACGCGGGCCTGATCGACGACGGCTCGACCTACTGTGTCGATCACGGCGGTACCTACCATTTCACCCTGAATATCAGCGATGGCCGCGGCGCCATCGTCGGCCTGCCGCTGCTCCCCGCGCAGACCCTGGCCGGCGGCGTGGTCTATCGCTGCGCCGGGCCCAGCGACGGCAACGGCGACATCCGCGTCAGCGTCGATACCCGCCAGGCCCGCCCGGGCCAGTCCCATGCCCTGGTCCTGCCGGGGCTGGGGGCCTGCGTCAATGTCAAGGTGTACGAGTTCGTCCAGGTCCGGCTGGTGGACTTCGCCCGCGTCGGCGAGCGGGTAAAGGCCGAGCTGGAACTGTCGCGCCGCGACGACCGGACCTTCTCCGACCTGGGCACCTGGCGCGGTTACGTGCGGCTCGGCGAGGGCCCGACCGCGCCTTTCCTGCGCGGGCATTCACCGAGCAGGGTGCCGGTCAGTACCGGCTGGCTGCCGGCGAACCCTGCCGTGACCCTGCAGGTCCGTCTGAGTTTTCCCTCGAGCCTGGACCGCTTGCTGGTGGGCGACGTCGACCTGCTCGTGCCGCCGGCGCCGCGCCACGGCAACTGAGTTCGCGTCGGGTGTCAGGGGCTGCCGAACAGCGCGGTCCAGTAGATGCCGGCATCGCTTTTCGGGTCGGCGGCATAGGCCGCACCCAGCTCGCGCAGTTGCGGGCTCATCAGGTTGGCGCAGTGCCCCGGGCTGGCCAGCCAGCCGTCGATCACCTTGCGCGGGCTGTCGAGACCGGCGGAGATGTTCTCGGCGATGCGCGAGCCGCTGTAGCCGGCCAGTTCGGCGCGATCGCCGGGGGTGCGGCCGTCGCGATCGACATGGTCGAAGAAGTTCTGGTTGGCCATGGCCCGGCTGTGACTCTGCGCGGCGCCGGCGAGGGTGTCGTTCCAGCTCAGCGGGGTGGTCGGGCTCATGGCCTGGGAGCCGCACTGGTGCGCCTGGGCCCGGGCGGCGTTGACCGCCTCGAGCAGACTGCGGCCTTCGCTCTGCCAGTCGCCCAGGCGCGCGCTGAGCAGTGGTCGCGCCACCACGATGCGCCACTCGCGGCCTTCGCGGCTGACGCCGATATCGACGAACTGCGGATCGAGCACCACCTGGCAGAAGCTTTCGCGGATCGCCTGCATGGCCGCCGCCGCGTCGCGTGGGCCGGACAGGCTGATGGCCTGGACATTGACCATGGGGTAGGCGACCCGCGCCAGTTGCTGCTGCAGGTCGCCCATGCTGGTGGCCGACAGCACCAGGCGCGGCTCGCTGGCCAGCGGCGGCAGCTCCAGCGACGCTTGGTTGGCGCAGGCCTGGGACTGGTTGCGGTAGGCGTTGATCGACTCGATCAGTTGGCTTTCTTCACTGGCCCGGGCCTGGCTGGCAAGCAGCGGCGCGAGGCAAAGCAGGGCAAGGGACAGCATGGAGGAACGGACGCGCATTTGAATCTCCCTGGATCTGGCGCCACGGGCGAAAAAAGGGCCTGCGTGGTCTTCATTGCGATGAAACCGGCGGGTCCGCGCTCATGGCCCGGCCGGTATCCCCGATGGCTTGGGGTAAAGGCAGCTGTGCTGCGTGCATGGTAGCCAGATTGGCCCGCGCCTGTCGTGTTTGTCTGGCATTACGCCTTCAGGGTTCCCCTTGGCGTTCAGTGCGAGGCGCCATTGTGCGGCTTGTAGAAGACGAATTTGCTGGTCTGCGCGGTTCTCACGAAGGTTTTCGCCCAGGCGGGCGACACCTGGCGGTCGTGGAAGTAGAGGGCCCCGCGGGTGTTGTCGGGGAGTTGGCGGTTGAGGGTCTTGCGCGCGATCTCCTTGGCCGCGAGGTAGGGTTCGTCTTCCTTGGTCTGGTCGGCGCGGCCGTCGCACCACCAGGAGAACTGGCAGGCGTGGCGTTCCGAGCCCTGCTTGACCACGGCGCAGAGGGTGTCGGGAAAGCCGTCGTGGCCGAGGCGGTTGAGCACCACATTGGCCACCGCCTGCATGTCGTTGGCGCTGGCGCCCTTGGCTTCCCAGTAGATGGTGCGGGCCAGGCAGGTCAGGGTGTCGTCCAGGGCGGCGGCGCCGTCGGGGTCGACAGCCTTGGCCTCGCTGGGGGTGAGTTTGGCCTCGGGGGCGGGGCTGCTCTGGGTGGCCACCGCGTGTTCGAGGACTTCGGCCTTGTCCTCGGCCTGGGCGGCGACCGGATTGTCGGCGGCGCTGGCCAGGGACGGCGCGAGGAGCGCGAGGGTGATGCTCAGGCAGATCGCTTTGCACAGGCTGGCCATGGTCGAACCCATCCGGCGAAGGTGCCCGGCACGGACTGCCGGTGCTACCTGATCGGTGGACCGGGGGGAAGGTTCAATAATTCCGGGGTTGCCGCCGGACGGTAGGGTTTCGCTTGATGGTGTCTGCCAGGGAATCGTGTCTGGGCCGCCAGGTGCCTGTCTTGAGGCTTGCAGCGCCCTCCAGATCGAGCGCCGCCCGCGCGGCGCATCGCGGATGAATCCGCTCCCACATTTGTTGCAACGTGCCATGGCCTGTGGGATTTGAGTTGTCAGCCTTTGTTTTTTCGACGATGCATCGCGGGGAGGCTGTTGGGCTCGACTCGGTATCGAGTCGAACCAACAAGGCGGTCAACCATGGCCTGACAGACATAGGTACGTTGCAACAAATGTGGGAGCGGATTCATCCGCGATGCGCCGCGCGGGCGGCGCTCGATCTGGAGGGCGCTGCAAGATTCAAGACAGCCACCTGCCGGCCTTGACGCGATTCCCCGGCAACCCTTCAAAGATCTCTAGATACCCCTTCCCACAAGCGTCCTGTCCCCGTTGCAACAACAGCAAACCCGGCTCAAACCACCCGCACCCCCCGCACCTGCCAGGCACCAACCCGCTCATGGGCAAAGGCCGCCGCATGCCGGGTCAGTTCATCCAGGTGCCGATCGCGCTTGCGTTCCGCCTCGATCATCGCCTTGCGCCCGTGCTGTTTGAGCAGGTAGCTGTGGATCTGCTGGATCTCCACGGTACGAAAGATCGGCGCCACATCCAGCACCGCCAACTCGCCACTGCCGGCCGGTGCATCGCTGGCCATCAGCACCTGGGTGCCGCGCGCGCCGACGACCCGCAGGCCGAGGGCCTCGAAACAGGCCACGCGCGACTTGCCGCAGGCCAGTTCGATGCGCGGGTGACGCTGGCGCACAGCATCCAGCAGCGCCCGGGCGATGCCGCGGCGGCGCAGGTCCTCGCGCACGGCCAGGTAGGCGATGCTGCAGGACTGCGCTTCACCCGCGATCGGCAGGTACAGGGCGAACCCGGCCAGGCGCTGCGGATCGTCGTCCTCGCAGGCCAGCACCAGCGCCACCGGCAGGCGCTCCGTGCCCAGAGCCTGGAGATACAGGTGCACTTCGAAACCGAGGGCGTACTGGTAGAGGCTGTACAGCGGATTGCTCGGCGGCAGGGCGGTGGCGCTGAGGTCGCCGAAGCTGTCGACCACCAGTTGCATCAACTGGCTGTGCAACGGTTCGGCGGGGGCGGTGTGCGGCAGGGTGAGGACGGGCATCGCGGGTCTGGCTCGGGATCGAAAGCTGCAAGCTTGGGATGTTTGCCCGGACGTGACAAGTCGCATGCGGCGAAATGGACCCATCAGCCGCAAATCAGTCGATCAAACAGCCCAGCCCGCTCAGATTCGCTTGAAAGCATCCGCTGTCAGGAGCGGCTGCAAGTAAGCCGGCAATGCTGCAATCGAGGGCAGTACAACGTTGCCCGGCTGAAGGGTCTCGGTCAGGCCGAGGGATTTGCCGGTAGCGACCAACAATGAATCGGCACCTATCTCGGCGGCCCCAGCCAGATCGGTCAGCGGATCGTCACCGATCACCAGTACTTCGCCGGCAGTGCAACCAAGATCATTGAGCGCCATCCTGAAAAAGATCCCGGAAGGCTTGCCGGTGACAATCGCCGACTGCCGGGTCGCGAACTCCAGCGCCGCGACGAATGATCCGCTGTCGAGCTTTGCTCCTTCGGTGTCGAACCAGTAGGGGTTCCTGTGCATTGCAAGCAGCCTTGCGCCATTGCGCAGGCACAGGAACGCCCGGTTCAACGACGCATAACTGAAGCCCTCTTGCATATCCCCGATCACGACATAGTCGGGGTTCAGGTCATCGACAGGAATATCCTCGAACAAGGACTGTATGGCTGGCGGCAGCATGAAGTGGCAACGAATCGCCCCTTCGCCCTTCAAGAACTGGATACAGGCAGTGCTGGCCGTCTGGATCTGATGGTGCGAGACGGCAAAGCCCAACCTGACGAGTTGCTGATGGATGTCCGTAGTCGGCCTGGCCGAAATGTTGGTCAGTAACTTGAATGGCACATTCTCTTCTACCAGCCAGGCAATACTCTCGATGGCACCCTCGATGGGTTGGCCCTGGTGGAGCAAGGTGCCGTCGATATCGATCAGCAAGGCCTTGTATTTCATAGCGTCCTGTCCTTCATGCGGGGCTTCCGTGATCAGCGTGCAAAGTATACGTATACAGACCAGGGTTTTTGCGGCGGAGTTGACAGCATCTGTGGAGTGACTGCGAGCATCTCGTTCACGCCCTGCCACTACTCCGTCTTCATACACCACCTTCACTATGACGCGGGCGTAATCACGGGTCGTCCCCATCCTTCAATTTTCACCCATACGTAAATAGCTGCGAGAACCATGGCGCCGCAATTTGCAATCGCCAGATTGACGCCAAAATCATTGGCTGTCGCAAACTCCAGATAAAAGCAGAGGTCGAGGAAAACAGGAAACATGGCCGTTTTTATGAAGGGTGGGAACTTGCTGTCACCCCCTTTTCGCAGCGCAATCACGAGATACCCGGACACTGCATCAAACAGGCCGGCCAAACCGCACCAGACGAGCAGGGAGCCTGATCCTTTGTCAACTATCCACACAGACAAGAGTACGCACAGGAAATAGCCGGCCGTCACGCAGCCCAGGCCAACAAAGCGAATATTGAGAACGTCCATACGCCTTGTTTCCGGTTGACGTTGACCAAGATCGAAGGGGGGGCTATTTCACTCCAGCTCGGGCAGACTGTGCCGACTCGATCGGAGAGTCCCCACCAGCAAGGAGTAGTAGATGGCAGGTCACTTCATCCTCCGCAACATCGCCCTGATGGATCTGTTCGCAGCGCAAAGCCCGCCCCTGGCCGCGATCAAGGGCGTGACCCAGCACGCCAACATCGGCTGGGGGATCACGCCGCGCACTGCGTTGCGCAACGCCTTGAACGGCGCCAACATCGGCGACCGTTCGCAACTCCCGCCGCACTTCTACCTGATGATCAGCAACGTCGTCGGGCAACCGGACCGGGAGCGCTACCTGCGTGTCTGCGGCTGGGGCGAGTCGCTGGAACGGCCTGCCGCCCCGGGGCTCGGCCTGCGCGCCCTGACGCCGGCAGCGGCCGCCGCGTTCGCCGCGGGCAACCCCAACGATGCGCTGGCCCTGCAGGCGCTGCATGGCAATGTCTCGGTCGAGATCTACTACATGGCCAAGACCGAGGTGGATGGCGCACGCTCCATGGAGCTCAGTCTTTCGCCGTGAGCGCCGGGTGACGCCGATGCGCCGCGTGCACGGCGCTCGGCTTCAACGGTCAGAGGCGGAAGCGTCCGACCAGCGCCGCCAGCTCCGTGGCCAGGCCCGACAGGGTCCGGCTCTGCGCCCGGGTCTGTTCCGCCCCGCGCGCCGAATCCGCCGACAGTCCGCGGATGTTCAACAGATTGCGATCCACCTCCCGCGCCACCTGGGCCTGCTCCTCGGCGGCGCTGGCGATCACCAGGTTGCGCTCGTTGATCTGGCCGATGGCGGCATAGATGCCCTGCAGCACCTGCTCCGAGGCCTGGGTGGTGTCCAGCGCCGCGCGCGCCCGCTCGGCGCTGGCGTGCATCGAACTGACCGCCACTTCGGTCCCGTGCTGCACGCTGCCGATCATCTGTTCGATTTCCTGGGTCGACTGCTGGGTGCGGTAGGCCAGGGTGCGCACTTCGTCGGCAACCACGGCGAAACCACGCCCGGCCTCGCCGGCGCGGGCCGCTTCGATGGCGGCGTTGAGGGCCAGCAGGTTGGTCTGCTCGGACACCGCGCGGATCACCTCGAGAACCTTGCCGATATCGCGGATTTCCCCGGCCAGTTGCTGCAGGCGCGTGCTGCCGGCCTGCACTTCGCCGGCCATGGCCTGGGTGCCGTCAAGGGTCTCGCTGACCTGGCGGCGGCTCTGCTCGGCGAGGCGGTTGGAGTCGTTGGCGGCCTGGGAGGTGGAGACCGCGTTGCGCGCCACTTCCTCGACCGCGGTGGTCATTTCGGTGACGGCGGTGGCGGCCTGTTCCAGTTCCTCGTCCTGGCGGCGCAGGCTGTCGGCGCTTTGTTCGGTGACTGCGTTCAGCGCGTTGGCGGCCTCGGCCAACTGCCCGGCGCAGGCATTGATCTGGCCGAGGGTGTCACGCTGGCTGTGCTGGGTGCGCCGCAGCTCGCCGAGCAACTGGCCGATCTCATTGTTGCCGCGTACCTCGATCGACACGCTCAGGTCGCCGCCGGCGATACGCTGGAAATGCCGACTGACCTCCTGCAGCGGCCGCAGCACGCGCTGCTGGACGAAGCCCCAGCACAGCGCCGCCAGCAGCAGGGTGGTGGCGAGCAGGCCGAGGCTCAGCCACTGCGCAGTCTGCAGGCGCCGTTGCGACTCGGCCATGATCTGCTGGCCGCGTTCGCTGAGGACCTTGACCAGTTCCTGGCGCAGGGCCTGCAGGCGCGCCATGGCGTTGCCGGCATCGACGTTGACCGCGAAGTAGCGGTCCAGCGAGTTGTCCAGGGTGGCCTGGCGCTGCCCGGCAATGGCCGTGGAATAGGCCTGGAAGGTCCGCTGCAGTTCATTCGCGGTGGGCTTGAGCGCCGGGTCGTCGAGTGCCGCGACAAATTCGTCGACCAGCAGCGCACTGGCGCCGATCAGCTCTTGCGAGCGCGTCAGCCGGCCCTTGGCGCTGTCCAGATGGCCGCCTTGCTGCTCGATGAAGCCGGAGGACACGTTGGCACTGGCGCGGATCGCCATCAGCAGGGCGTTGTTCAGCCGGTCGGACTGGTGCGCGGTGGCATCCAGTTCGCGGATCTGCGCGTCGCTGCCGACGGCACCGCGCCAGGCGCTGACGGTGGAAAACAGCAGGGTCAGGCTGAACAGCGAAAGCACCCAGAACATTCCGGTGCGGATTTTCAGATCGGCAAGCATGCGCGCAGAGCTCCTCGAGGGTCAGTCCCGCCACTTGTCGAATCGGGCGGGTTGCGACTGCTATCGGAGGCTTGCTGCGTGCGCTTGAGGGGGTGAAACGGGGTTGTGTTCGATTATCGAACGGAGATTGTCGGCGCCGGCTCGGCGCAGGCGCGCCGGTATTCCCCGGGAGTGACGCCAAAGGCCTGCTTGAACTGGCGGTTGAGGTGGCTCTGATCGGCGAAGCCGAGGTCCACCGCGACGTTGAACGGCAGGTAGCCGTGGCGCAGCAGGGTCCGCGCCCGGGCCAGGCGGCGCTGCTTGAGCCAGGCGTGGGGCGGCAGGCCGGTGGCCTGGCGGAACACCCGGGCGAAGTAGAACGGCGACAGGTGCACCGCCGCCGCCAGTTCTTCCAGGGACGGCGGGCAGTCCAGGCGCGCGTCCAGCAGTTCGCGGGCGCGGGCTACCGCCAGCGGCTCGTTGCCCGGTTCGCGGGCATCGCGTACCCGCGCATGGCGCTGCATCAGCAGCAGGGCCGCCTCGCGCCAGGCCGACTGCTGCTCCAGGGCGCTGGCGCCGTGCTGGGCGCTGTGGTGCAGGGCGAGCAGGGCGCGGAACACCACGGGGTCCTGCAGCACGCTGCTGGCGAAGCCCGGGGTGCCGCCGCGGTTGAGTTCCAGTTCGTCGAGCACCGTGGTCATGTGCGCCACGTCCGGGTAGCAGCCCCGGTAGCTCCAGCCGCTTTCGTGGGCGCGCGAGCCGGTGTGCAGCTCTTCCGGATTGATCAGCACCACGCTGCCCACCGGCGCCAGGTGATCGGCACCGCGATGCCAGAAGCACTGCGCGCCGGTCTCGATGGCGACGATGGAATAGCCTTCGTGCACATGGGGGGCGAAGCGCTGCTGGAAATAGCGGGCCTGCAGCAGTTCGAGGTTGTCCAGTGCCGGCGCCTGCCAGAAGTGGGTCTGTTCCCGCGGAGCGTGTGTCATGGCGAACCGTTCAGCCACCAGCGATAGACGAAGAAGAAACCCATGCTCAGGAGCATGCTGAGCAGGGTGTTGCGGGTCCAGAGTACCAGCCCCACGGCCAGCAGCGAACCCAGCAGGTAGGGATTGGCCGGGCTCAGGTTCAGCTGGTGTTCGGGGAGGAACACGATCGGCCCGCAGATCGCCGTGAGCATGCCCGGCACGGCGAAACCGAGGAACTGCCGGGCATTGGAACTCAGGCGCAGCGGCAGGCGCGGTTCGAGGAAGGCGTAGCGGTTGAGGAAGACCAGCAGGCCCATGGCGAAGATCAGGACGAAGACCATCAGCGTGCTCCGAAGAATTTCTGACAGATGAAGCCGGCGCCCATGCCCAGCAGGCCGGCGGCGACCAGTGCGGTTTCCCAGTGCCAGTAGCTGAACAGCACCGAGCAGAACAGCGCCACGGCCACGCAGACCACGGTCGCCAGGTTGCGCACGGTGGGCGCGATCAGGGCGACGAAGGTGGCGGCGATGGAGAAGTCCAGGCCCAGCCGGTCCAGGTGCGGGATGTTCTGGCCGAGGACGATGCCCGCCAGGGTGAACAGGTTCCACGCAAGGTAGAAGGTGAAGCCGACGCCGAAGGCGTACCAGCGGTTGAACTGCTCGCGGTCGTACTGGCTGACCAGGGCGAAGAATTCGTCGGTCATCAGAAAGCCCAGGGTCAGGCGCCAGCGGGTCGGCAGCTCGGACAGCACTGGGCGCATCGACAGGCCGTAGAGCAGGTGCTGGGAGGTCAGCAGCAGGGTGGTGAGGAGGATCGAGAACAGGTTGGCGCCACCCTTGAGCATGCCGATGGCCACCAACTGCGCGGCGCCGGCGAAGACGATCGCCGACAGACCCTGGCCTTCGAGCGGGGTGAGGTTGGCCTCGATGGCCATGGAGCCGGCCAGCAGGCCCCAGGGGGCGACGGCCAGGGACAGCGGGATGCAGGCGATGGAGCCCTGGATATAGGCGGTACGGGCGAGCGATGCGGACATGGGCGACAGCGTGATGGTGGACGGTCACACAGCATGCCAGAGCGCCGCGTGACCGCCTTGAACAATCTTGCCCTATGGGTGGTTGCTCACCACTTGCCGCTGCGCCGCCTGGCAGCCGTTGATCTCGACTGCCTTCTGCACGTAGCTGGCGCGCTGCACCGGGTCGAGCCCGGCAAGCAGGCGGTAGACCTCGGCCTGGTAGTCGCGCTGGCGGCCCCACTGCATGGCCAGGCCCTGCGGCCGTTCACGCAGGCACAGCAGGCGCACCGCCGGCTGCGGGTAGTAACCGGCGTACAGCGCATTGCGCGCCGGCACCTGCTCCAGGGCCTGGCGGTACTCGGCGGTGCTGCGCAGGTCCGGACACCAGTTGACTACCTCCAGCGCCGCCGGGGCGAAGCCCTGGGCGATGCTGGAACGCAGCAGCGGACAGGCTTCGGCGGCGATCTGGTCGGCGGGCAGGTAGGTGATGTAGTGCAGGGCCAGGCGGTATTCGGCCACCGGATGGCGCAGCAGCGAGGCGCGCTGGAGCAGGGCCACCGCCGGTTGCAGGGTCTGGTCGAGGGCCTGGACCTTGCGGATCAGTTCCTGGTCGTTGGGTGAGGCGTCCAGCGGCAGGGCATTGCTCTGTGCCTCGGCCTTCTCCAGCAGGGGCAGGGCCTGTCGGTACAGCAGGTCGGCATGGGGATCGATGACCGGCTCAACGGCCAGCGCCGTCAACGGCAGCCACCACAGCAGGCAGAAAAGGGAACGGTCAGCACGCACGTTGGTGATCCTTGTACCCGAGCGAAGGCGGGGAAATCAGGGCTGGAGCGCAATTCATGAGGTTTGGCACTGTCCATAGCGAGGAATCCATAGACCGCGCATTCTAGCGAGATGCCCGGCGCGCCGAAACCCGTCGCGCCGTCCTGCCGATAAGGTGCGCACCGGGGTGGACGCTCGGGTAGAATCCGCCCCCTTTGCCAGCCATGACGAGGAAACCGCGGTGCAGCCACAACAGGGCTTCGTCCTGACCCGCCACTGGCGGGACACGCCACAGGGCACCGAGGTGGAGTTCTGGCTGGCGACCGACAGCGGCCCGCGCCGGGTGCGCCTGCCGCCGCAGACCTCGGTGGCCTTCGTTCCCGCGCAGTACGAGGCGCGTGCCCGCGACCTGCTGCGCGGCGAGCGCGATGTGGAGCTGCGCCCGCTGGCCCTGCGCGATTTCAACCAGGCGCCGGTGCTCGGCCTGTACTGCCGGCAGCAGCGCCAGTTGATCCAGTTGGACAAGCGCCTGCGTGGCGCCGGTATCGAAGTGCTGGAAGCCGATATCCGTCCGCCGGAGCGCTACCTGATGGAGCGCTTCATCACCGCGCCGGTGGCCTTCAGCGGGCACACGGACGAGCACGGCGTGTGCACCGAGGCCCAGCTGAAAGCGGCCGGCGACTACCGGCCGCGACTGAAACTGGTGTCGCTGGACATCGAGACCAGCGAGCACGGCGAGCTGTATTCCATCGCCCTGGAAGGCTGCGGCCAGCGCCAGGTGTTCATGCTCGGCCCGGCCAATGGCGACGCCAGCGGGATCGATTTCGGCCTGGTCTGGTGCGCCAGTCGCGGCGAACTGCTGCAGTGCCTCAACGCCTGGCTGGCAGCACACGACCCGGACGCGATCATCGGCTGGAACCTGGTGCAGTTCGACCTGCGCGTGCTGCATGAACACAGCCAGCGCCTGAAGGTGCCGCTGCTGCTGGGGCGTGACGCGCAACCCATGGAGTGGCGCGAGCACGGCAGCCGCACGCACTTCTTCGCCGGCGCCGCCGGGCGCCTGATCATCGATGGCATCGAGGCGTTGCGCTCGGCCACCTGGAGTTTCCCCTCGTTCAGCCTGGAATACGTGGCGCAGACCCTGCTCGGCGAGGGCAAGGCGATCGACACGCCGTACCAGCGCATGGACGAGATCAACCGCATGTTCGCCGAGGACCGCCCGGCACTGGCGCGCTACAACCTCAAGGACTGCGAGCTGGTCACACGGATCTTCGCGCAGACCCGGCTGATGGACTTTCTCCTGGAACGGGCCACGGTCACCGGCCTGCCGGCCGACCGCAGCGGCGGTTCGGTGGCGGCGTTCTGTCACCTGTATATCCCGGCGATGCACCGCCTCGGCTTCGTCGCGCCGAACCTCGGCGGGCGCGAGGGCGAGGCCAGTCCCGGCGGCTTCGTCATGGATTCGCGGCCGGGGCTGTACGAATCGGTGCTGGTCCTGGACTACAAGAGCCTGTACCCGTCGATCATCCGCTCGTTCCTGATCGACCCGGTGGGCCTGGTCGAGGGCCTGCGCGAGCCGGACGACGCGCATTCGGTGGCGGGCTTTCGCCAGGCGCGCTTCTCGCGCACCCGGCACTGCTTGCCGGCCATCGTCGAGCGGGTCTGGCAGAACCGCGAGGCGGCCAAGCGCGAGGGCAACGCGCCGCTGTCCCAGGCCCTGAAAATCATCATGAACGCCTTCTACGGTGTCCTCGGTTCCAGTGGCTGTCGCTTCTTCGACCCGCGCCTGGCCTCGTCCATCACCCTGCGCGGGCACCAGATCATGCAGCAGACCCGGCAGTTGATCGAAGCGCGTGGCTACACGGTGATCTATGGCGACACCGACTCCACCTTCGTCTGGCTCAAGCAGGCGCACCGGCCGGAGGACGCCGACCGCATCGGCCGCGAGCTGGTGGACGGGGTCAACCAGTGGTGGCGCGAGCACCTGCACGATGTCCACGGCCTGGACAGTGCCCTGGAGCTGCAGTACGAGACCCACTACCTGCGCTTTCTGATGCCGACCATTCGCGGCGCCGAGGAGGGCAGCAAGAAACGTTATGCCGGCCTGGTCCGGCGCGCCGACGGCAGCGAGGAGATGGTCTACAAGGGCCTGGAAAGCGTGCGCACCGACTGGTCGCCGCTGGCCCGGGAGTTCCAGCAGGCGCTGTACCGGCGGATCTTCCTGCGCGAGCCGTACCGCGAGTTCGTCCGCGACTATGTGCAGCGCACCCTGGGCGGCGAACTGGACGAACTGCTGGTGTACCGCAAGCGCCTGCGCCGGCCGCTTGGCGACTACCAGCGCAACGTCCCGCCGCATGTCCGCGCCGCCCGCCTGGCGGACGAGTACAACGACAGCCTGGGGCGGCCGCGGCAGTACCAGCGCGGTGGCTGGATCAGCTACGTGATCACCACCAGCGGGCCGGAACCGCTGGAGAACCGGCGCAGCCCGATCGACTACGAGCATTACCTGAGCAAGCAGTTGCAGCCGGTGGCGGATGCCATCCTGCCGTTCGTGGGGGATGACTTCCGCGGCCTGGTCGATCGGCAGATGGGCCTGTTCTAGCCCGGGATGGCGGCCGGCAGGCGCGCAAGTCTCAGCTAACCTTGGAACTGTTCGTCGATGGCGGGCCTCGAACCTGCGGGGCCGTCATCGAGCCTGCGGCCTTGCGTGCAACCAGGGGCAGGCAGTCGGTCCATCGGCCAGGAAACTCACGCCAATCACGTCGGGGCTCGCCTCGTGGGAGAAGAGATGAATATCGGGATCAAATGGAGAGGCGCGCTGACCGGCCTCGCGCTGGCCTGCAGCTTCGCCAGTGTCCAGGCCGCCGAGCCGAAGAAGGTCGATGTGCTGCTGGTGGGCGGCGGGATCATGAGTTCGACCCTGGCCATCTGGCTCAACGAACTGGAGCCCGGCTGGTCGATGGAGATGGTCGAGCGCCTGGACAAGGTCGCCGAGGAAAGCTCCAACGGCTGGAACAACGCCGGCACCGGCCATTCGGCCCTGGCCGAGCTGAACTACACCCCGGAGAAGGACGGCAAGATCGATATCACCAAGGCGGTGGAGATCAACGAGTCGTTCCAGATCACCCGGCAGTTCCTCGCCTGGCAGGTCAAGAGCGGGGTGCTGAAGAACCCGCGTTCGTTCATCAACAGCACGCCGCACATGAGCTTCGTCTGGGGCGACGACAATATCCGCTTCCTGAAGAAACGCTACGAGGCGCTGCAGGCCAGCCCGCTGTTCCGGCCGATGCAGTACTCCGAGGACCACGAGCAGATCCGCAAGTGGGTGCCGCTGATGATGGAAGGCCGCGATCCGCAGCAGAAACTGGCGGTGACCTGGACCCCGATCGGCACCGACGTCAACTTCGGCGAGATCACCCGGCAGTACGTGGGCTACCTGCAACAGCAGCAGAACTTCAGCCTCAAGCTCAACAGCGAAGTCGAGGACATCACCCGCAACGCCGACGGCTCCTGGCGTGTCGAATACAAGAACCTCAAGGACGGCAGCAAGAACACCACCGATACCAAGTTCCTGTTCATCGGTGCCGGTGGCGCGGCGCTGCCGTTGCTGCAGAAGTCCGGCATTCCTGAAGCCAAGGACTACGCGGGCTTCCCGGTGGGCGGCTCGTTCCTGGTCACCGACAACCAGGACATCGCCCTCAAGCACATGGCCAAGGCCTACGGCATCGCCTCCACCGGTGCGCCGCCGATGTCGGTGCCGCACCTGGACACCCGGGTGCTGGACGGCAAGCGGGTGATCCTGTTCGGGCCGTTCGCCACCTTCTCCACCAAGTTCCTCAAGGAAGGCTCGCTGCTCGACCTGTTCGCCAGCATGTCGGTGCACAACGTCTGGCCGATGACCCGGGTCGGGGTACGTGAGTTCGACCTGGTGAAATACCTGATCGGCCAGTTGATGCAGAGCGACGACGACCGTTTCGCCGCGCTGCAGACCTACTTCCCGCATGCGAAGAAGGAAGACTGGCGCCTGTGGCAGGCTGGCCAGCGGGTGCAGATCATCAAGAAGGACGAGCAACTGGGCGGTGTGCTCAAGCTTGGTACCGAAGTGGTGACGTCCAGGGATGGCAGCATCGCCGGCTTGCTCGGCGCCTCGCCGGGCGCCTCGACCGCGCCGCCGATCATGCTCGACCTGATGGGCAAGGTATTCAAGGACCGCCTGGCGTCCTCGGCCTGGCAGGAGAAGGTCAAGCAGATCATTCCAAGCTACGGCACCCGCCTCAACGACGACCCGGCGGCGGTCGAGCGGGAGTGGGCCTATACCAGCGAGGTGCTGCAGTTGGCCCAGGCGCCGGGCAATCAGGGGAATATCGATGCGGTCGGGCAGTAAGGGGGGGCTTGCTGGGCCTCAAGGGCCTCATCGCGGGCTTGCCTGCGATGAGCATGGGTATCTACACAACTTTGACGGTCTGGCGGGGAAGCGCATGAAGGCCGCCAGGTGCCCGTCTTGAGTCTTGCAGCGCCCTCCAGATCGAGCGCCGCCCGCGCGGCGCATCGCGGATGAATCCGCTCCCACATTTGTTGCAACGTGCCATGGCCTGTTGGATTTGGGTTGTCAGCCTTTGTTTTTTCGGCGATGTATCGCGGGGAGGCTGTTGGGCACGACTCGGTATCGAGTCGAACCAACAAGGCGGTCAACCATGGCCTGACAGACATAGGTACGTTGCAACAAATGTGGGAGCGGATTCATCCGCGATGCGCCGCGCGGGCGGCGCTCGATCTTGAGGGCACTGCAAGGCTCAAGCCAGGCACCTGGCAGCATCTGATCGCGTTCACGCCACGCTGGTGACGACCCGGTTATCGCGAGGCAACAGCAGCAACAACAGCAACACCACCGCGCTGACGCCCGCCAGCAGCACCATGGTCCCGTGATACCCCGGCAACAACGCACCGCCAACCTGCTGGAACAGCGCCGCCGTCAGCGCCAGGCCCAGGGCACCGGCGAGATTGTGCAGGGTCCACGACATGCCCATGGCCACGCCGGCGTCCGCGGTCGACACCGCGCCGATCGCCGCCACGGTGGACGGTCCGAGGATGCAGGCCCAGCCGGCGCCCATCAGGGCGAAGGCGGCGATCACCAGCGTCCATGAACTGAAACCCTGGAAATTGGCCTGCAACAGGGCCGAGGCCGTCAACAGGGCGAAGCCTGCCAGCAGCACCGGGCGGGTGCCGTGGCGGTCCGCCCAGCGTCCGGCCCAGGGCGAGAGCAGGGCCAGCACCGCGGTGGTCGGCAGCAGCAACAGACCGACGCTGGCGCTGCCGAGCCCGCGCACCTCCTGCAGATACAGTGGCATCAGGAGAAACGCCGGGCAGTAGAAAAAGGCCAGCCCGCCTGTCGCCAGGCAGGCGCCGGTGAAGGCCGGCCTGGCCAGAAAGTCGAAACGCAGCAAGGGCGCCGCGACCCGGCGCTCGACCCACAGCAGAAGGCCCGAAAGCACCAGCGCCAGAGCCAGCACAGCCAGGGCCAGCGGCGACGCCCAGCCCCAGCTGCCGCCTTGCACCAGCAGCAGGACCCACAGCGGCAGAGTCAGGCCGAGCAGGGCCAGGCCGGGCAGGTCGAGGCGCTGGACGGGGCATTCGGCGGCGGATTCGCGCACATGTCGCCAGCACAGCAGCAGGCCGAGGGCGATCAGCGGCACATTGAGCAGGAACACCCAGCGCCAGCCCAGACTCGCCACCAGCAGGCCGCCGGCCACCGGGCCGATGGCCAGGCCCAGGCCGTTGGCGCTGAACAGCAGGCCGATGGCGCGGCCGCGCCGGGCCTCGTCGAAGGCGTTGCCGACGATGGCCGTGGAGGCGGTGTACAGCACCGCGCAGGACAGTCCCTGGATCACCCGCCAGAACACCAGCGCCGCGAGGCTGTGGCTCAAGCCGGCGGCCAGCGAGGCGAGGCCGAACAGCGCCATGGCGATCAG
Source organism: Pseudomonas sp. zfem002 (assembly GCF_032621685.1). Lineage (NCBI taxonomy): Bacteria > Pseudomonadati > Pseudomonadota > Gammaproteobacteria > Pseudomonadales > Pseudomonadaceae > Pseudomonas > Pseudomonas sp. zfem002. The sequence goes on from NZ_JAVYJH010000037.1 coordinate 22,047, forward strand.
CATCACCCGCCGCCGGCCGAACAGATCGGCCAGGCGCCCGGCGCTGACCATGAACGCGGACAGGGCCATGACGAAGACCGTGATCAGCCACTGCGCCTGGTCCAGGGCGATGCCCAGCTCGCCGCTGAGGGCGGGCAGGGCGGTGTTGACGATGGTGAAGTCGATGCAGCCGAGAAAACTGGCGATGGCGACCCCGGTCAGGGCCAGCCAGGGGTTGGGGCGGGAAGCGGACATCCGGAGCAATCCTGTGCGGTCGAAAGCGGTCCGTGCGGGGACGGGTGGGCTGACGATAGGGGGGCGTGGGGCGGCTGTGAAAGATTTTTCCGGTCTAAGCTAATGATGTTTTTGTGCATGTTTTTTGTTGTTTGTTATCAGTTTTTGGAATGTTGCGAGGAGGGCTTGTCTTGAGGTTTGTGGTGCCCGGGTGGTGCATGACGACACCCTTCTGGCGCCCTTGAGATCGAGCGCCGCCCGCGCGGCGCTCGATCTTGAGGACACAGATAACCTTCCGGCATGCGCCTGGCCGCCATGACCCACCATCCCGCCAGCCCCCCAACAAAAAACCAAAACCCCCAAAACCTACAAACTAACCACCCGCCCCCCCTCATCCTCCGCTACCAACCGCCCCGGCATATCCTCCAGCAACCGCCGCGTATACGCGCTCGCCGGCCGCTCGAACACCTGTTCGGTCGGCCCGGCCTCCACCAGCCGGCCCTGGCTCATCACCAGCACCTGGTCACTGATCCCGCGCACCGTGGCCAGGTCATGGGAGATGAACAGGTAGGTCAGCCCCAGGTCCTTCTGCAACTGCTGCAACAGATCCAGCACCTGCGCCTGCACCGGTGCATCCAGCGCCGACAGCGGCTCATCCAGCACCAGCAGCTCCGGCTCCAGCGCCAGCGCACGGGCAATCGCGACGCGCTGGCGCTGGCCGCCGGACAGCTGCGCCGGGCGCCGCTCCAGCAGGTCGGCAGGCAAGCCGACCCGCTCGAGCAACGCCAGCACCCGCCGGCGATCATCGCGCCGCTCGCCAACGGCGAAGGCCCGCAGCGGTTCGCTGACGATGCTCAGCACGTCATGCCGCGGATCGAGGGCGGCATAGGGATTCTGATAGACCAGCTGCACCCGCCGCCGATAACCGTGCAAGGCGCGGCGCCCCGCGCCGAGGACCTCCATGCCGTCGAAACGCACGCTGCCGGCACTGGCCTGCTCCAGGGCGAGGATGATCCGCGCCGTGGTCGACTTGCCCGAACCCGACTCACCCACCAGGCTGGTGGTGGTGCCCCGTTGCAGGCTGAAGCTGACGTCCTCGACCGCCGCCGGCCCCTTGCGCGCGAAACGCCGGTTCAGGCTGGTCACTTGCAGCAAAGGGGCATCCCGGTTTGGCGGCGGTGTGCCGCGGCGCTGCTGCAAACGCGCCAGCGGCGAGGCCTGCAACAGTTGCCGGGTATAGGGATGCCGCGGCGCATGCCACAACTGCGCCGGGGTGCCGCTTTCCAGCAGGCGGCCATGGCGCATGACCAGGATGCGATCGGCACGGTCCAGAGCCACTGCCAGGTCATGGGTGATCAGCAGCAGGCTGCTGCCGCGCTCGCGCACCAGCTGTTGCAGGCGATCGAGAATCTGCCGCTGCACGCTGACGTCGAGGGCGCTGGTGGGTTCGTCGGCGATCAGCAGCGGCGGGTCGTTGGCCAGGGCGATGGCGATCAGCACGCGCTGGCACATGCCCCCGGACAATTGATGGGGATAGCGCCCGAGCAACTGCTCCGGCGCCTTCAGCCCCACCTCGCGCAGCAGCGCCAGGGTCCGCGCACGGGCGTCGGCCAGGGCGATGCCATGCACGCGCATGGCTTCGACGACCTGCTCGCCGATGGTCTTCACCGGGTCCAGCGAGGTGCCCGGATCCTGCGGCACGAAGCCCACCAGGCGACCCCGGCGCTGGCGCCACTGGCGCTCGTCGAGCTGCTCCAGGGCCTGGCCGTCGAGCCACAGCTGGCCTTGCTGGCGCGCGCTGGCGGGCAGTAGCCCGGCCAGGGCGGCGGCGGTGGTGGACTTGCCCGAGCCGGACTCGCCGACCAGGCAGACGATTTCGCCGGCAGCGATGTCCAGGTCCAGCGCCTGCACGGCAGGCTGCGCCGCACCCGGGTAGTGCACGCCGAACTGGCGGATGCGTACCAGAGGCTCACTCATGGCTGTTCTCCCTGAAGGCGTTGCAGGCCACGGGCCAGTTGCTGGGTGGCGAGGACCAGGCCGGCCACCACCAGGCCCGGCAGGGTGGTGTACCACCAGGCGACCACCAGGTAATTGCGCCCTTCGGCGATCAGCAGGCCCCATTCCGGTTGCGGCGGCGGTGCGCCGAAGCCGAGAAAGCTCAGCGCCGACACCGCCAGCACGGCGCTGGCGAATTCCAGCGCGGCCAGGGCCAGCAGCGGCCCGCTGGCGTGGGGCAGGACATGCCGGCAGAGGTTGCTCCACGAGCCGACCCCCACCACCCGCGCCGCTTCGACGAAGACCCGGCTGCGCCAGCGCAGCACCTCGCCACGGGCCAGGCGGGCGAATATCGCCACCGACGACAGGCCCACCGCCAGGGCAATCTCCACGGTGCCGAAGCCCAGGGCGGTGACGATGGCCATGGCCAGCAGCAGCGCGGGGATCGCCATCAGCACTTCCACCAGCACCGCCAGCACGCGGTCGGCGACGCCGCCGAACCAGCCGGCGATACCGCCGAGCAGGCTGCCGACCACCAGGGCGATGAGCACGGCAAGCCCGGTGGCCTGCAACGACAGCGCCGCGCCATGCACGCAGCGGCTGTACAGGTCGCGACCGAGGTGATCGGTGCCGAACCAGTGCCGCGCCGACGGCGCCTGCAAGGTCTGGGTCGGGTCGGCCAGCAGCGGATCGACGTGGCTGAACAGCCCGGGCCACAAGGCCCAGCCCAGCAGAACGAGGAACAGGGTCAGGCTCAGCGCCACGGGAAACCCGGGCCAGAGCCGCGCGGGACGGGCCAGCGCGGTAATCGACTGCAGGGTCATGCCTGACCTCCCTGGCGCATGCGTGGATCGAGGCGTGGATAGATCAGATCCACCAGCAGGTTACTCAGCACATACAGCGCCGCGGCCAGCAGCACCACGCCCTGGACCACGGCGATGTCCTGGCTGGCCACGGCGGCCTGGGCCAGGCGGCCGACGCCGTCGCGGGAGAACACGGTCTCGGTGACCACCGCACCGGCCAGCAGGTTGCCGAGCAGGCTGCCGGTCAGGCTCAGGACCGGGATCGCTGCGTTGTGCAGGATATGCCGGCACAGCAGGCGCCAGGGCCCCACACCCTTGCTGCGCAGGGCCTGGACGAACGGCTGCTGGCTGACGCTGGCGATCGATCGGCCGAGCACCTGGGCGATCATCGCCGCGCAGGGCAGGGCCAGGGTCAGCGCCGGCAGGACCAGGCTGGCCAGGCCGTGCTCGCCCATCGCCGGCAGCCAGTGCAGGCGAAAGCTGAACAACTGCAGCAGGAGCAGCCCAACCCAGAAGGTCGGCAGCGACACCACCACGGCCGGGGCGTTGTGCAGCAGCGGCGAGCGCCAGTGATGAGCCAGCAGCGCCACCGCGATGCCCAGCGGCAGGGCGACCAGCAGCGCAGCCAGGGCCAGGGCCAGGGTCGCCGGCAGGGCAGCGGCCAGGGCCTGGGTCACCGGCTTGCCGGTCTGCAGCGAGATGCCGAGGTCGAGCTGCAGCGCCCGCCACAAGGCACCGCCGTACTGCTGCCAGAGGCTGCCGTCGAGGTGATAGCGAGCACGCAGCTCGGCGACCTTGGCCGGGTCGACCGCGCCGGGTTCGCCGCTCTGGGCCAGGAGGATCGCCACCGGATCGCCCGGCAGCGCGTAGAGAATGGCGAACGACAGGCTGAACGCCGCCCACAGGACCAGCGCGGCCTGGGCCGGGCGCCAGAGCAAGGTACGGGAGAAAGTGGTCATGGCTCAAAGGCTCCCGGGCTGCGCCAGCCAGGTGTCGTAGAACTGCAGGCGGGTCGAGGCTTCGTAGTGCAGGCCGCGCACCACATCGCGCATGGCGGTGACCGTGGCGGCCTCCACCAGCGGGATCACGTAGCCCTGATCGAGCAGTTCGGCGCTGGCCTGGGCGATCAGCGCGCCGCGTTTCTGCCCGTCGAGACTCGCCGCGGAATCCACCAGCACCTGGTCCAGCGCCGCCGGGCCGCGCACGTTGACGTTGCGTCCCGTGGAGAGGAACACCGTGCGCAGTACATCCGGGTCGGCGCGGGTCAGGTTGAAGAACCACAGGCCGTAGTCCAGCGAGGTCTGCTGCAGGATGACCTGGCCGATGGTGGATTTGTTCAGGCGCAGTTCGATGCCGACCTGGCGCAACTGCTGCTGCACCAGCTCCAGCACCGGGGTGGTGGCCTGCCAGTAGTCGAGGGTGAAGCTCAGGCGCTTGCCGTCGCGCTGGCGCCAGCCATCGGCGCCGCTGTGCCAGCCGGCCTGGTCGAGCAGGCGCGCGGCGCCTTGCGGGTCGTAGGCCAGGCGCGCGCTCAGGTCCTGGTAATACGGCGTGCTGCTGGCCAGCACCGAGGAGGCGGGTTTCTGGTAGCGCGAGATCACCCCCTGGAGTTGCTGGCGATCGATGGCCTTGTTCAGTGCCTGACGCACCGCCAGTTCGTCCAGCGGCGGCCGCGAGACATTCGGCGTGAGGTTGAAGACGATCCCGGGATTGGGCCGGTTGATCGCCGGCACACCCTGGGCGTCGAGCACGGCTTCGTCCTGCACCGGCACGCTGGTGTTCACCTCGATCTGCCCGGACAGCAGGCTGCCCAGGCGCACGCCCGACTCCGGCAGGATGTGGAATTCGATCGCATCCAGCCAGGCGCGGCCCTGGTGTCCGGCGAGGGACGACGGCCAGGCGTAGTCGCTGCGCGCCTGCAGCCTGACCTGCTTGTTGTGGGTGAAGCTGTCCACGGTGAACGGTCCGGAGCCGACCAGCGCACCCTGGCAGCGTTCTTCCGCGGAGCGCGCGAGGGTGGCCGGTGCCAGCAGGCCCAGGCTCATGGTCGAACTGGCCTGGAGAAACTGGGCGTTGGCCTGTTTGAAGGTGATGCGCACGCTGAGCGGGCCGGTCACCTGCACCGATTCCAGGCCGGCCAGGTAGGTGCCGGCCAGTTGGGCCAGGGCGCCGAGGGCGACGATGGCCTCGAAGTTGGCCTTGACCGCCGCCGCGTCCAGCACGCTGCCATCGCTGAAGGTCACGCCTTCGCGCAGGTGGAAGGTGAACTGCCGCGAGTCGTCGCTGATTTCCCAGCGTTCGGCCAGCCAGGGCACGATTTCGGCGCTCTGCGGGTCCTGGTCGGTGAGTGAGTCCACCAGTTGCCGGCCGACGTTCAGTGCGGTGTTGTTGCCGGCCTGTTGCGGGTCGATGCAGTTCGGGTCGCCGTCGAAGGCCACCCGCAGCACGCCGCCGTGCCGTGGCTGGGCCGGGGTGCCGGCGGTGTTCTGCTGCTCGGGGGTGCCGTCGCAGCCAGCGAGCGCCACGCTCAGGGCCAGGATTGCAAGGGGTCGAATCATGAATACTCCTTAGGCTCTGTACGAAATGCATCCGAGCTCGCCCATGCTGCGTTGAAAACGGGCTCGGAATGCTCATTTACTCCAGTAAACTCCGCTTCCTCGCCCGTTTTCGCCTTGCCTGGCCTTCGCTCGAATACATTTCGTACAGAGCCTAGAAAAACCGGTTGGCGCGGTAGGGCAGGCCGAGGTTTTCCCGCAGCGTGGTACCGGCGTACTCGCGCTGGAACAGGCCGCGGCGCTGCAGCTCCGGGACCACCCCGTCGACGAAGTCGTCGATGGCCGAATGCAGGCCGCTGAACATGATGTTGAAGCCATCGGCGGCACCGGCCTCGAACCAGGCCTGGAGGTCGTCGGCGATGCTCTGCGGCGTACCGATGAGGATGCGGTGGCCGCCGGAGGTGAGCTGGTTGAACAACTGGCGCACCGTCGGGCGCTCGCGGCGGATCAGGTCGAACACCAGTTGCTGCCGGCTCTGGTGGGTGTTGGTGGTGAAGGTGTCCGGGGGCAGCGGCACCACGTCGTCGAAGGGCAGTTCGGAGAGGTCGTAGCCGAGGCTGACGAACTTCGAGATCGAGCTGAGGAAGGCCTTGGGTTCCAGCAGCTCCTGCTGGCGGTCGTACTTGGCCTGGGCTTCGGCGAGGGTCTTGCCCACCACCGGGGATACGCCGGGGAGGATCTTCAGCTCGTTGGCCCCGCGGCCGAAACCGGCGGCGGCCTGCTTGGTTTCCTCATAGAAGGCCAGGCCCTGCGCGAGGGTGTGCTGGGCGGTGAAGATCAGCTCGCCGACCCGCGCCGCCAGGCGCTTGCCGGCCACCGAGGCCCCGGCCTGGGCCACTACCGGATGGCCCTGGGGCGAGCGCGCCACGTTGAGCGGGCCGCGTACCTGGAAGTGCTCGCCCTGGTGCGCGAGCACATGCAGCTTGTCGATATCCAGCCAGGTGCCGCTGGCCTTGTCCTGGACGAAGGCGTCGTCGGCCCAGCTGTCCCACAGGCCGCTGACCACGTCGTAGAACTCCTCGGCGCGGGCGTAGCGGTCATCGTGCTCGACGTGGTCCTGGCGGTTGAAGTTCTCGCCGCCGCCCAGGGAGGTGACCAGGTTCCAGCCGGCGCGGCCCCCGGTGAGCTGGTCCAGCGAGGCGTACTTGCGCGCCACGTTGTAGGGCTCGTTGTAGGTGGTGCTGGCGGTGGCGATCAGGCCGATATGGCGGGTGCTGGTGGCCAGCGCCGGGGCCAGGATCAGCGGGTCCCAGCGCACGCTGTTGGGGCCGCGCTGCAGGGCCAGGTCGAGCTTGACGTCGAGGGTGTCGTTGAAGAACAGCGAGTGGAAGCGCCCGGCTTCCAGCTTGCGCGCGATGTACTGGTAGTGCTCCAGGCTCCTGAAGGTGTCCAGCGGGGCTTCCGGCAGGCGCCAGGCGCTGCCGCTGAGGGTCCCGGGGATGAAGGCGCCGAGAATGAGCTGGCCTTGACTCATGATGCTGCTCCTGGCGCCCGCCGCTGACGGCGGGCGCGGTGGTCGGTGGGGTCAGAAGTTGTAGGCGATGCGCGTGTACCAGAAGCCGCCATAGGGGTCGAACGGCGAGATCGAGCCGAATTTCGGGAAGCCGTTGACGTCGCCGGCCGGGTAGCCGGCGTTGTCGGCACGCACGTCGAACAGGTTGTTGGCGCCCACGGCGATGTCGAAGTTGTCGGTCAGGGCATAGGCCACTTCCAGGTCGGTCAGCCACTTGGCGCCGAAGGTCACGTCGTAGTTGGGGTTGGCGTCGACCCAGGTGACCTTGTCGTAGCGGGTCAGCGCGGCATTGATGGTGAAGCGCTCGATCTGCCAGTTGGCGCTGAGGATCAGCTTGGTCTTCGGGTTGGCGACGGTGAGGTAGCTCTGGGCGACGCGGTCGAACAGTTCCAGCCTGTTGCCGGCGGCCTTGAGCGCGGCCGGGGTTTCCTTGATGTCGTCGATCTCGGTCTTGTTGTAGTTGGCGCCGATGCCGTACTTGACCTGGCCGAAGCGGCCGTAGTCGACCCGGTAGTCGGCCACCAGGTCGATGCCGCGGGTGGTGGTGTCGGCGGCATTGGTGAAGTACTTGATGCGGTAGCCGGGCTTGTAGCCGTTGGCGACCAGGGCCTGGTCGACGCCGTTGCCGTAGAGGAAGCCGGTGAGGGCGATGCGGTCGCGGATCTCGATCTGGTAGGCATCGAGGGTCACGCTGGCCTGGGGCAGCGGCTGCCAGGTCAGGCCGAGGCTGATGTTGCGCGATTTCTCCGGGGTCAGGTCCTCGGCGCCGAGGGCCCGGGCCAGGGCCGAGTCGACCCGCGCGGTCTTGGCTTCGACGAACTGCGAGACGCCGTTGACGGTGGTGTACTGGTTGGCGGTCTGGGCATACACCGACTGCGACAGCGACGGTGCGCGGAAGCCATTGCTGATGGTGCCGCGCAAGGCGAAGGCCGGGGTGAAGTCGTAGCGCGCGGTGAGCTTGCCGCTGCGCGTGTTGCCGCTGCTGTCGTCGTATTTTTCGAAGCGCGCGGCGGCGCCCAGGTAGAGTTTTTCCGTGGGGTTGAGGCCGACGTCGAGGTAGCTGGCGTAGCTGTTGCGGCTGGCCTGGCCGGCGTCTTCCGGGGTCAGGGTGATCGCGCCCTGGGCGCCCACCGAACCGGGTTGTCCGGCCAGCGGCCCGCGGGGGTAGATATAGCCACCGTTGATCCACGACAGCGGATCGTCCGACTCGGTCTTGTAGCGCTCGTGGCGGTGTTCCAGGCCCCAGGACACTTGCAGCGGCTTGCTCAGGCCGACCTCGAAGGCACGGGTCAGGTCGAGGTTGTTGGTCCACTGGTCGAAGTAGTTGGTGTAGGTGTCGAAACGGGTCGGGCTGGACGGGCCGAGGGAGGCGTTGAGGGTCTCGTCGGCACCGGCCTGGCCCTTGTCGCGGCCGAAGGTCGAGCTCAGGTCCCAGTGCCATTCGGCGATTTCGCCCTTGCCGCCGGCGGCCGCCTGGTAGTCGGTTTCTTCGAGGGTGTAGAACGGCGCGGTGCCGTCCGGGTAGATCTCGGGAATGATGTTGGTCGAGTTGGGCCGCCGGTAGTTCTGCCCGCCGCGGGCATCGCGCTTGCTGAAGGTGGAGAAGGAATACAGGGTCAGGTCGTCGCTGACCGGCAGTTCGGCGTTGTACGACAGGTTCAGCGCCTTGATCTTCGGCAGGCCGTTCTTCTGCACATGGCGGTCGGCCGTGGCGTTGCGTGGATCGCCGGCGAAGTACAGGTTGCCGGTGGCGTCTCGCGCGCGGGTGGCGGTCTGTACCGACTTGGCGTCCAGCGCATAGTTGAAGAAGCCGCCGCTGTCGCCCAGGGCCAGGCCCTGGTTGAGGGTCTGACGCAGGTTGCCGCCGTCGCCGTCCTCGTAGTATTCGCCGTACTGGGTGCTGACCGAGCCGCCGTTGTCGTGCTGCTTGAGGATGATGTTGATGACCCCGGCGATGGCGTCGGAGCCGTACTGCGCCGACGCACCGTCGCGCAGCACCTCGATATGGTCGATGGCGCTGATCGGGATCAGGTCCAGGTCCACCGGGTTGGTGCCGTAGGCGGCGGTGGTGTCGAGGTTGATCACTGCGCTGTTGTGCCGGCGCTTGCCGTTGACCAGTACCAGCACGTTGGAGCCGTTGAGGCCACGCAGGCTGTAGGGACGGGCGATGCTGTCGTTGGAGGTGCCGGAGGGACGCTGGGAGAACGACGGCAGGGTCTTCTGCAGGGCGCCGCGCAGGCTGGAGGCGCCGGTCTGTTCCAGTTGCTTGCTGTCGATCACGTCGATCGGTGCCGGGCTGGTGGTGACGGTACGCACTTCGCTGCCGCGCGAACCGGTGACGATCACCGTGCCCAGCGCGGTATCGTCGGCGGCCAGCGCCAGCGGGGTGAAGAGAAAGCCGGCGAGCAGCGCCGGGGCCATGGACAGCGGGGTAGATACGGACTTCATGACGGTTCCTGGGTGAGCGATTGGCAGTCAGGCCCTGGATGTGTGGTCGAACGGGCTCTCATTGGTGGTGGTGTTCAGCGTGTGCGGGCGCGGCCGGGCTCGGCGATAGTTTTGTGGTGTCCTTGAGATCGAGCGCCGCCCGCGCGGCGCTTCGCGACGGTTCGGCGCCCCGACAAGCTCGCTCCCACAGTCTGTTGCAACGCGCCATGGCCTGTGGGATTGGGGTTGTCAGCCTTTGTCTTACTGCGATGCATCGGGGGTAAGCTGTTGGGTTCGACTCGGTATCGAGTCGAACGCACAAGACGGTCAATGGCGGTCTATCAGACATAGGTTCGTTGCAACAAACTGTGAGAGCGAGCTTGTCGGGGCGCCGAACCGTCGCGAAGCGCCGTGCGGACGGCGCGCGATTTCATGAACGCTGCAAATCTCAAGGCAAGCCCCATAGCCATCACCCCTCAATCCAGCAGGTCGGGCTGTTGCGCGACGATGCGGTCCCATAAGGGCAGGAAGTTCAGCCAGCCGAACAGCTCGCGCTGGGCCGGGCTGAAGCTGTCCTCGCCGAGGTCGGGGATGCGTGGCTGGCCGGCGGCGAAGGCGAGCAGGTGAGCGCGGGCGGTGTCGTCCGCGAGGATGAAGCGCCAGGCGGCGCTTTCCACGGTCTGCCCGGTGACCCACAGGCCATGGTTCTGCCAGACCAGCAGGTTGTTCTGCGCGAAGGTCTCCACGAATGCCTGGGCCACCGCGTCGCGGTCCTGCAGCAGGCTGCCGTTGGCGTCGCGCAGGGCGTGGCGGTCGAACAGCACCTGCTCGCCGACGAAGGCGGAGGACTCGGCGGTGATCGGCTGGAACAGCTGGCCCAGGGACGACCAGACGCGGCCATGGAAGCCGTGCAGGTGGGCGATGCCGACCACCTCCGGGCGGGCCCGTTGCAGTTCGTAGTGCAGCTCCAGGGCGCTGGTGTTGAGCAGGCCGTCGCCTTCCACCACCTGGCCCTGGCCGTTGACCCGCAGCAGGTCGCTGCTGCGGATGCGCGAGAACGGCACGCCCAGCGGGTTGATCCAGTAGTGGTCGGTGTCGATTGGATCGCGGGCGGTGAAGTGCCCGGCCAGACCCACTTCGAAACCCAGTTCGGCGAACAGGCGATAGGACGCGGCGAGGCGCTGCTTGCGCTGCAGGCGTTCGGCGTGGAGGTCTTCGAGAACGGGTGGGGCGCTCAGTTTCAGGCGGTTGTTGTGGTTCGGCAGGCTGGCGATGCTATGGCTCATCACGGGTACTCGCAGGTGGGTCGAAAAGTGCGCCTCCACCGTGCGAGGGGTCGGGTCTGGAGGGACTGTAGCAAGGGGGGAGGGGCGGGAAGAAATACCGTTTCGATCTATTTTTATTATTATTTTTAAGAATAAAAAATCTTGTGGATATTTAAATATTGCATTTTTTGTGGGCGATTTTCGGTGGTGGGTGCCTGCCTTTCGCCTTGCAGCGCCCTTCAGATCGAGCGCCGCCCGCGCGGCGCATCGCGGATGAATCCGCTCCCACATTTGTTGCAACGTGCCATGGCCTGTGGGATTTGGGTTGTCAGCCTTTGTTTTTTCGGCGATGTATCGCGGGGAGGCTGTCAGGTTCGACTCGATATCGAGTCGAACCCAAAAGGCGGTCAACTATGGCCTGTCAGGCATAGGTACGTTGCAACAAATGTGGGAGCGGATTCATCCGCGATGCGCCGCGCGGGCGGCGCTCGATCTGGAGGGCGCTGCAAGACTCAAGGCAGGCACCTGGCGGCCTTGACGCGGCTCCCCGGCAAACCTTCAAAAATGTGTTGATACCCACGCAGCGATGGGGCCCGAAAGGCCCCAGCAAATATCGAACTCAGGCCACCTCAGCCGCCTTCACACTATGCCGATTCACCGGCACCTCCAGCCCCAGGTGATCGCGCAAGGTCGCCCCAGCATACTCCCCACGGAACAACCCCCGCTCGCGCAGGATCGGCAACACCTCATCGGTGAACCGGGCAAACGCCGCCGGCGCGCCGACGTGCACGTTGAAGCCATCCACCGCGCCGTCGCGGAACCAGCGCTCGATCTCGTTGGCCACGCTCAGCGCCGAACCGGCGAAGCCGGTGAACGGCCGGGCGAAGCGCAGTGCGGTCTCGCGCAGGGTCAGGCCCTGTTCCCTGGCCACCCGCTTGATCTTCTCGGCATGCCCGCGGTAGCCGTTGCTGCCCAGGTCGCCCAGCTCAGGGAAGGGCGCATCCAGGTCGTACTGGCTGAAATCGTGGTAGTTGAACGGCCGCCCCAGTTGCACCAGGGCCTTGTGCAGATCCAGCTCGCCGCTGCGCCGGGCGAGGATCGCCTGCGCTTCTTCGTCGGTGTCGGCAATGATCGGCGAGATCCCCGGAAACACCAGGACCCGCTCCGGATCACGCCCGGCCTCGGCGGCGCGGCGCTTGATATCGGCGTAGTACTCGCGGGCGTCCTCGAAATTGTCGACGCCGGCGAAGATACCCTCGGCGATCTGCGCCGCCAGCCCGCGCCCCGACTCCGACACGCCAGCCTGGAAGAGCACCGGCTGACCCTGCGCCGAACGGGAAATGTTCAGCGGTCCGGTCACCGAGAAGAATTCGCCGCGATGGTCCAGGCGATGCTGCTTGGCCGGGTCGAGGAAGCGCCGGTTGGCGCGGTCCCGCGGGAAGGCATCGTCCTCGTAGGAATCCCACAGCCCCTGGACCACTGCCACATGCTCGTGGGCGCGGCGGTAGCGTTCGCCGTGGTCGATGTGCTGCTCGCGCCCGAAGTTGCCGGCGGCGCCTTCCAGTCCGGTGGTGACCACGTTCCAGCCGGCGCGGCCATGGCTGATCTGGTCCAGCGAGGCGAACTGGCGGGCGACGTTGAAGGGTTCGGTGTAGGAGGTGGTCAGGGTCGCCACCAGGCCGATCTTCTCCGTGGCCCCGGCCAGTGCCGAGAGCAGGGTCAGCGGCTCCAGGCGATTGAGGAAGTGCGGCGCCGAATCGGGGGTGATGTAGGGGCTGTCGACGATGAAGACGAAGTCGAACTTCGCCGCTTCCGCCGCGCGGGCCTGTTGCCTGTACCAGTCGATATCGATGCTGGCATTGCCGGGAATCTGCGGGTCCAGCCATTCCTGCTGATCGGTGCCGACGCCGGTGAGGATGGCGCCGAGGTGCAGTTGTCGTGTGCTCATGGTTCGCGTCCTGTCGAGAGAAGAAGAAGGGGAAATCAGGCCCAGGCGTGACGCACCAGCAGGCTGTCGGCATCCAGCGCGGCGTCCACCGCGTCGATGATCGGCTGCGCCTCGCTGCGCACCAGCCAGTCCGGGCTGACCTCGGCGAACTGCACGCGGCGGTCGCGGCCGATCACCACCACCGTGGGCTGCGGCAGCTCCCAGGTGCCGGTGCCGGTGATCTCGCCGATGCTGCTGCCTTTGGCCTGCGCGGCCTGGCGCGAGGCTTCGTCGAAGCTGTAGAGCACGCCGAAGCGCTGGCCGAGGGCGTTGTCCTTGTCGCTGGCGACCTGCAGGGTCAGTTGGTGCTTGTCCTTGATTTCCACCAGGCGCTCCGGCACCTGCGGACTGATCGCCACCAGCGGCACGCCACGCCGGCGCAGGGCCGGTTGCAGATTGCGCTCGTAATAAGGGATGGCGATGTTGCAGGCGGGGCAGCCGGCGAAGCGGAAGAACACCAGCACCGCCGGGCCCTTGCTCAGCAACTGATCGAGATCGAGGCTGCCGCCTTCGACCTTGAGCAGCTCGAACGGCTCGACGATATCGCCGGCCTTGATGAAACGCTGCGGATCGGCTTCGGCCACCAGGCGCTGGCGCTGCTCGATGTTCACTTGCAGGGCCTGCGGGGCCCAGGTGCGCTGGCGTTCGGCGTGCAGTTCGGCCAGCAGGTGGTTGAGGGATTCACTCATGGCGAGCTCCTGTGTCGGTGGGAGGGGAAGGGGGCGCGAGTTCCCGGGCGAGGGCGAAGATGCTCTCCATGCGCCAGTGCTGGTTGCTGTAGCGCGGCTCGGCGGCCCATTCGTCCCAGCCGGAGTCGCGGCGGTACTGGCCGGGCAGGCCGCTGGCGAGAATCTGTGCCGGGTCGAGGCTGACCGCCTGCTCGCAGTCCGGGTGTACGTAGAGCGCGTCGCTGTGGCAGTACAGCTCGCACATGAAGCAGGTCTGGCAGGCGGCCTGGTCGGCGATGCGCGGCTTGCCGTCGTCGCCAAGGGCGAGGACGTTGCTCGGGCATACCGCGACGCAGCGCGTGCAGCCGGTGCAGCGCTCGCTGAAGATCAGTTCGATCATGCCGGCACCTCCGCGCGCACCGGGTCGTGGCGCACCCAGGGACTGTCGAAGCCGCCGCTGCGCAGGTGGGCGTCGAAGCGGCTGGACTGCACCGGCGCGTCCTCGCGCTGGTGGATGCCGCGGCTCTCCTTGCGCGCCAAGGCGCTGGCATAGCACCAGCGGGCACTGGCCAGCAGCGCCGCGGTCTCGCGCCAGCGCAGCAGCGCGGTGGGATCGGCGACGCTGCGTTGAGCGCGCAGACGGTCCCAGTGGTCATCCAGGACCGCCAGCGAACGCTGTAGCTGGGTGCCGTTGCGGAACAGGTTCTTGTCGTAGGGGTGCAGCTCGTCCTGCACGGCGCGGATCGTCTCGCGGTAATCGTGGCCGGCACGGCCAACCGGCAGAACGCCGTACCGTGCTACGGTACGTATCACGGTACGGTTGCGCCGTTTCGCCAGGGCGTGCCGCGCAGCCCCGGCGCCGGCCCACTGCCCACTGGACAGGGCCCAGGAGGAATTCACCGCGCCACCGCCGGAGATCGCCCCGGTCACGGCTTCGCGACTGGCCGCGTCGCCGGCGCTGAACAGCCCGGGCACGCTGGTCTGGCAGTCGTCGTCGAGTACCCGCAGGCCGCCGATGCCGCGGATGGTGCCTTCGCCATGCAGAGTGACCTGGAACTTGTCGCGATAGGGATCGATGCCCTGGCGGTCGAACGGCAGCATCAGGTTCGGCTGGACATAGGGCAGGCGCTCGCGGATGTGCTGCGGGATCCGGTCGAGGCGGCAGAACACCGGGCCTTGCAGCAGGGCCCGGGCCAGTTCGTCATTGAAGGTCGGACCCTGGGCGATATCCAGCTCGCGGCCGGCGGCATCGAAATAGCGGCCGAAGGTGTAGACCATCGAGCGGGTCATGGTGCTGCCGGCCGGGGCGATGCAGTAGTAGCTGGAGAACTCCATGCCCGACAGTTCGGCGCCGAGCTCCGCGCCCATCAGGTAACCGTCGCCGGTGTTGGTCTGGCTGCCCAGCAGGCGCGAGAGAAAACCGCAGCCGCCGGTGGCGAGTACCACCGCCGCGGCGTCGACCCGCCACTCCCGTTTGGCCTGGCGTTGCCAGCCACGGGCGCCGGCGAGGTCACCGGCTTCGCTCTGCAGCAGTTCCAAGGCCGGGCTCTGGTCCAGCAGGGTGACCTGGTGTTCCAGCGCCAGTTGGCGCATGGCGCGCATGTATTCCGGGCCGCGCAGGGCGCGATACTGCTTGCTGCCCTGGTCGTCGAGAGGGAAGTGATAGAGGCGGTCGAGTTGCGGCAGCGATTGCCAGGTGGTGTCGAGGATTCGTGCCATCCAGCGTTCATCGCCCAGGCCGGCGGCGCTGGCCACGCGCTTGTCGATGGCGGCGGCGCGTTGCTGCGGTGGTACCCACCAGTGGCCGGGGCCGGCAGTGGCGGTCACGCCGCTGGTGCCGCAGAAGCCTTTTTCCGCCAGCACCACCTTCGCGCCCTTGCGCGCCGCGGCCACCGCCGCCCAGGTGCCGGCCAGGCCGCCGCCGATCACCAGTACGTCGGCCTGCAGCCGCAGCGGGGCGGGGGCATTGTGAAACAGAGGAATCATGGATGCGCACTCTCCTTGGAGACAGTCGTGGGGGACAGCCTCCGCCGGGAGTGGGGTCGGGTCTGAAGCAGACGATATGCCGGGGTAACGGGGCGAGGGAAAGGCTTTTTGGTTCTAAGCTAATTATGTGATTTGTGTATTTTTATGTTCTGTAAAATTACTTTCGTTCATTTTCTGATGCCTTGCGCTTGCCCTGTGGGAATGCCTTGCCAGCGATGAGCCCGCTGCCGGCAAGCCAGTCCCCGCAAGGATTTGTGCCCAGCACAAATGCCCCGCAGCGTTGCTATCTGCCTGCAGTCTTTTTGATATCATCCGCCCACAACGAGAACCCGCACCCCCACAGGCGGCTGATACAGGGATAAAAGGTTAATGGCGTTATTCGTACAAAAACCGGTTTTCTGGAACACCAAGCACTACACCGCGCCCTCCGGCGGCTTCGCCACCAGCGGTTATCCCCGGGAAAACGGCTACGGTCACGAAGAATGGAACAACTCCCCGCGGCTCCTGCTGCGTCGCGGCAACCAGCGCTACCGGGTGTTCCATACCGAAGGGCTGGGCGCCGCGCCGCTGGTCGAGCATGCCGGGCAGACCTTCGTGTTCATGACCGCCGCGCACAATGGCATCGTCCAGCTGGTGGGTATCGCCGGCAATGCCGTGGGCCTGTTCGACGAACGCCTGCAAGCCCAGCGCCAGGAGATTGCCGACAAGCTGTCGCTCCAGGACCTGTGGGAAGAGGCCTGGGCGGTCACCAAGGTACGGCGCCTGCATGAGGACGATCGTCACTACTTCATGCGCAACTGGAAGCAGCAGTTGCACCGCATCCCCAGCTGGATCTGCCCCGAGGACTACTTCTGCTGGTTCGACGAGCCGGTGACCCTCGATCCACGCACCCTGGACGGCGCGCAGAAGCTGCTGAGCACCTCGGCCAGCCATACCGAACTCGACCTGGCCCTGGTCGGCCGGATCATGGACGCCGTTCCCGAAGCCCAGCGTGGCGAGAAGTGGACGCGGCTGATCGACGCCATCCACTGCGCGCCGACCGAGCCGCTGGCGGCCTCGGATCGCGATGCGTTGCTCGAAGGCGGCGAACCGGTCACCGACCTGCTGACCAACATCCAGGCACGCCGCGGTCGCGGCAAGTTCCGCGAGGACCTGCTGCAGGTCTGGGGCGGGGCCTGCGCGGTGACCGGGCTGGCCTGCACCGAGGTGCTGCGCGCCTCGCATATCAAGCCCTGGGCCGAGGCGACGGCGGCTGAGCGCCTGGACAGCAGCAATGGCCTGTTGCTGGCGGCGAATCTGGATGTGCTGTTCTACCGCGGCCTGATCAGTTTCGACGAGCGCGGTGGGATGCTCCTGTCACGCTGGCTCAGCCCGGCCCACCGCCAGGCGCTGGGGTTGCCGCAGCCCTTGCGGTTGGTGCCGGACGGTGTGGCGGAGCAGTTGAAGTATCACCGCGAGCAGGTGTTTCAGGGCTGACCGTTGAAGCGCTCGACGATGGTCAGGACGGAGTGATGGCATATTGCAATCCCCCGGCTATAGTGAACGCCCCATCGACGATTTCCCGGACTCAGGGAGAGAGCACATGAACGAGCGCGTTAGTGATGAACTGTTGAGCGGGCAGGCGGAGTTTTTCCCCGGCCCCACTGTGAAACTGACCGGCAAGGCACAGTCCGCCGGGTTCTTCGAACCGCAGGACGGCACCGTGGGTACGGCGATGCGCTTTGTCGGGCAACTGCCGGATCAGGCCAGCGACGCGCAGAAGCAGCTGATTCGCGAGCAGTACCAGCGTCAGCGCCCGTTCCTGGAAGGCGCGGTGGAAATGGCCTGCGCCTGGCTCGAACGCCGTTATTCCCGCGAGCCAAGGGAATGGACGAGGGCCGAGAACTGGTGGGAGCCGCTGCGATACCTGCCGGCGCCGTTCTACCAGCAGGCGATGTTCCAGACGTTCGGCTTCGAACAGACCCTGCATGGCTACGAGCTGAGCCGGGCGCTGCAGGAGATTCTCGTCGAGGGGGCCTCGCGCGGTCCGTCGGGCGCGGTCTTCGCCGACTTCAGCGCGGCGATCGGCGAGCAGATCCATCGCCAGGCCGACACAGACTGGGGCAGCGTCGAGACCTACCATGTTGCGCTCAGCTACCGCCCGGTACGTGACGCCGCCGGTGGCTGGCAACTGTCCAGCAGTGCCGATATCTACCTGCTCGGCTTCCCGACTCACGACAGGATGCTGTACCGCAACTGCCGGTCGGCGGAGATCTTCCCGTTCGCCTTCACTTACCGCAAGGCCACCTTGCGCGTCGATGGCAGCACCCTGAACGATCCGCGCAATGCGCAGATGTGTCAGCGCTGGGAAGAGATGCTGGCAAGCCGTGCACGGGTCCCCCTGGAGCAGAGCCGGCAGTTCTTCGAGCAGACCTTCACCGTCTCGGCGTGAATCACCTGGCGTCCGCCACCCAGCGCCGATAACGACGCGCACGCCGTGCCGCGCACAGTTGCTGCAGCAGCAGCGCCCAGGCCGGCGAAACGTCCGCCTTGGCGCTGCGCCCGCGGCTCAGGCGGTGCAGCTGGAATTTCACCGCGGCCATATTGCCCATCGAGGCCAGGACCTTGTTCTTCCAGGTGATCGGGCGCAGCACCGGGGCGCTGTCGTGGCCTTCGCGCCAGTGCCTGGGCAACTCGGGCTCCAGGGCCAGGGCGGTGCCGATGCCGGCCATGGCCACGCCGGAGGCGATCACCTGTTCCGCGACCGGCTTGCGGCGGATGCCGCCGGTGACCATCAGCGGCATCGTCGCCACCTCCTTCAGGTCCCGGGCGAATTCGATGAAGTAGGCCTCGCGGGCCAGGGTCCGGCCGTCGCGGGCATCGCCCTGCATGGCGGGCGCTTCGTAGCTGCCGCCGGACAGCTCGACCAGGTCCACCGCCAGGCCATTGAGGCGCTGCAGCACGGCGCGGGCATCCTCGGCGCTGAAGCCGCCGCGCTGGAAGTCCGCGGAGTTGAGTTTTACCGCCACGGCGAAGCGCGGCGAGACCACGGCGCGCACCGCCTTGACCACCTCCAGCAGCAGGCGCGCGCGATTGTCCAGCGAGCCACCCCAGCGATCGCTGCGCTGGTTGCTCAGCGGCGAGAGGAACTGGCTGAGCAGGTAGCCATGGGCGGCGTGGATCTGCACACCGTCGAAACCGGCCTGTTCGGCCAGGCGGGCACTGTTGGCGAAGCGCTCGATCACCTCGGCGATCATGTCTTCGTCCATGGCCCGCGGCAGGGCGAAGTGCCTGGACAGGTTGCCCAGCGCCAACGGTACTGCCGACGGCGCCCAGGTTGGCTGGCCGAGATTGGCCGGCATCTGCCGCCCGGGATGATTGAGCTGCAGCCAGAACTGCGCGCCCCGGGCCTGTCCGGTTCGCGCCCAGTCGCGAAAGCGCTGCAGCTGCCGCGCATCCTCCAGCACCACGCCGCCGGGACCGGTCATGGCGCGGCCATCGATCATCACGTTGCCGCTGATCAGCAGGCCGGTGCCGCCTTCGGCCCAGGCCTGGTAGAGGCGGAGCAGCGCTGCGGAAGGCGCGTGTTCGGCGTCGGCCAGGTTTTCTTCCATGGCGGCCTTGGCCAGACGGTTGGGGATGATCGAGCCATTGGGCAGGGACAGGGGATCGAACAGGTTCATTGACGGTGCCTCGGTTGGTGATGGGCCAACCGTAGCCTTAAAGTGAACTTTAAGGTCAAGCACTTTGCTTTGCGTGGGGAGCGCGCAGCGGGTGCTCGACCGGCTGCGCGAACAGGAGGGGCTCAGAAGTCGTAGCGCGGGTTCGCCTCAACACGCGATGCACTCGAGGACGCTTCGATTTTCCGATTTTCAGCGAATCGTCAACTTGTACTGGCTGACCTCAAGCCGCGGGTTGATCACGGCGATACCTTGTTCGGTGAGGCGGGAGTCGAGGTTCAAGTAGACGACGAACAAGTCGTTGTTGGTCGTCCAGAACCGGCCTACCGAATGCGCGCCTTGCCAGAGGCCATCGTCTCCTTTGCGCAGCGGTAGACATTTTTCGGCGCCTGAACTCGATGCGAGTTGAGTACAGACATAGAGATTCGCAGCAGCATTTTCCGCGACAGCGTACTTCAAGCGCAGGGCAGGTTGATTTCCGCCATGCAGGTCTTTGATATCCGGGTAGGCACGGTTTGAGTAGGATCCATTGGACAGCGTGAAACTGGAGGCCTGATTCGGGCCAGGAATGTTTCGTACCTCGGGGCCGAACCAGCCGAACAGTCCGCGCTGTTCCTTGTATTCCGCGGACTTGTAACTCAGGCAAACGTTGGGACTGGCGACACTGACAGTGATCGAGTCGTGGTCGTCCGGCTTCGACGATAGATTGATATTGGCCGAGGCGATTCCCAACCCTTTTGCCCATTGGCTCTTCGCCGCATCGAGTGATGCGTTTGCGGTGTTGAGACTCTTGGCGACGAATTCATAACTCCCCGCCACCAGGCACTGGTAAACGAAGATTTTATTGACTTCCTCGACATCCTTTATGGTCTGGATGCTGGCGACTTTCAGTTCGCGAGAAAGTGAAGAGTTCGAGCCCTGATATTCATAACCGAGGTTTGCGGCTACTGCTTTGATTTGTAGTTCAGCGCTACTGCCGAGTTGCGAATAGTTTTTCGTTTCGTATTTTACCGCTGAGTCACTGATCAGGATCGAGTTCGATGTCAGAGAGACCACCTGTTCGCCGAGCACGCCGTTTCCATCCATGATGGCTCGCCCCAAGGCTCCGCTTTGAGGTGGGTTGAGGTCGTTCCAATCGAGTGCTTTACCGGGCCCTTGATAGGTTGAACATCCTGTCGCCGAGCCGAGAAAGATCAAGGTCAAGATTATTCTGTTCATCGAGCCTCCATAGGCTGAAAGTCCATTTTTCACCGGTACAGTGCTCGCCAGTGTTATGGCATGTCCTCCGACATCATGAATCTGCCAACCGCAACCACAGTACTAAATGGCTCATTGCCATCCTCGGCAAGATTCGATCTTTCTGTTGAAAAACGCAACCGCAAAAACAGCCGATCGGATTATCCAGGGCTCAGCAATTCTCGTTAACTCGACCTCACCCTCAACGCCTCCTTCAACCACGCCCCCGCCGGTCCCAGCGAGCGCTGCTTGGACCACACCAGGTCGAGCGGATAACGCCGCGGCCAGCCCGGCATGTCCAGCTCCACCAGCATCTGCGCGGCGTAGGTGCGCACCATCCAGCGCGGCAGGATCGCCCAGCCGAAGCCCTGGGTGGCCAGTTCCATGAGGATCAGGTAGCTCGGCGCCGACCAGCTGCGTTGCCGGGCGAGCTGGAACAGGCCGCGCTGCGGCGAGTCGTCGAGGGTGTTGAGGCGCAGGGCGCGGTAGCCGGCGAGCACTTCCCGGGTCAGCGCACCGGCCTTGGCCAGCGCGTGGTCGTGAGCCACGAAGAGGGCGAATTCGGCCTGCTCGCTCAAGGTCACATGGCCGATTTCCGGCGGGTAGTCGGGCTCCGAGGGGACGATGCCGAGGGCCGCGCGACCGGTGCGGACCAGGTTCAGGGCATCGCTGTACTCGGCGAACACGCATTCGAATTCAAGCTCTGGATAGCGCTCGCCGAGGCTGACCATGTGCGTCTGGAAATCCGGCGAGTCGTAGGCATCGGAGATGACCAGGGTCAGCCGCGATTCCACCCCGGCGGTGAGCAGGCCGGCGGCCTGGCGCAGGCGTTCGCTGGCCGACAGCACGTCATCGGCGCGCTGCAGCAAGGAGTGCCCGGCGTCGGTGAGCACCGGCAGCTTGGCGCTGCGGTCGAACAGCTCCACGCCCAGGTCGATCTCCAGCCGCGCGATGGCTTCGCTGATGGTCGACTGGCTTTTGCCCAGCCGCCGCGCGGCGGCGCTGAAGGTGCCGAGGCTGGCGGCCTGGACGAAGGCTTCGAGGGAATCGGGTGAAAAGCTCATATCGGGATCTCCGATGGTTCCTATCTTTATTCAACCTTATCACCGATGGAAAATGTGCCGATCTTTTTTCAGGCGGCAAAGGACAGGAAGCGATGAATCTCTCGACGGGAATGGCCGGCTATCGGCGCTGGCTGGTGCTGGCGGTGGTGTCCAGTGCGCTGCTGTTGATCGTGATCGACATGACCGTGCTGTACACGGCGTTGCCGCTGCTGACCGAAGCCCTGGCGGCGAGCGCCTCGGAAAAACTCTGGATCATCAATATCTACTCGCTGGTCTGCGCCGGCCTGCTGCTGGGCATGGGCACCCTGGGCGATCGCGTCGGGCATCGTCGCCTGTTCATCTGGGGCCTGCTGGTGTTCGGCCTGGCTTCGCTGGCGGCGGCCTGTTCCACCAGCTCGGCGATGCTGATCGCGGCCCGCGCGGTGCTGGCCATCGGCGCGGCGATGATGATGCCGGCGACCCTGTCGATCATTCGCCTGACCTTCGACGACGAGCGCGAGCAGGCCTTCGCCATCGGCGTCTGGGCGGCGGTGGCCTCCGGCGGCGCGGCGTTGGGCCCGGTGGTGGGCGGGGTGTTGCTGGAGCATTTCTGGTGGGGCTCGGTGTTCCTGATCAACGTGCCGGTAGTGCTGCTGGCGCTGCTCCTGACCCTGCGCTATGTGCCGGAATCGGTGGTGCGCTCCGCGCGGCAATGGGACTTGTTCGGCTCGCTGCAGGTGATGGTCTGCCTGATCGGCTTTGCCTATGCGATCAAGGAAGCGGGCAAGCGCGAGCCCTCGTTCGAGGCGGCGCTGGCCGCGCTGCTGATCGGCGGCGTGTTCGCCGTGCTGTTCGTGCGCCGCCAGCGCAAGCGCGCCGACCCGCTGATCGACTTCGCGATCTTCCGCAACCGCAGCTTCTCCTGCGCGGTCGCCGCGGCGGTGATCGCCGCCGCCACGCTGATCGGCATGGAGCTGGTGTTCACCCAGCGCCTGCAACTGGTGCTGGGCCTGTCGCCGCTCGAGGCCGCGCTGTTCATCCTGCCGTTGCCCCTGGCCGCCTTCGTCGCCGGGCCGCTGGCCGGTCATATGCTGCCGCGCCTGGGGGCGAAGACCGTGCTGTCGGTGGGGATGCTGCTGTCGGCGATCGGCATGGGGCTGTACCTGGTGGTCCACGATGCCGGCAACGTGCTGCAGATGGTGGTTCTTGCGCTGCTGGGCGTCGGCCTGGGTGCCACCTTTACCGCGGCGTCGAGCACCATCATGAGCAGCGTGCCGGCCGAGCAGGCGGGGATGGCGGCGTCCATCGAGGAGGTCTGCTACGAGTTCGGTGGCGCGGTGGGCGTGGCGCTGCTCGGCAGCGTGCTGTCGGTGGTGTACACGGCGGCCATGACGATGCAGCGCCTGGCCGTGGAGGCCACGGTGCTGGACAGCCTGGACGAAGCGCTGCTGGCGGCCCGGCACCTGCAACCCGAGCAGGCGCAAGCGCTGGTGCAGGCGGCCAAAGGCGCGTTCGACGGGGCTTTCCTGGTGGTGATGGCGGTGTGTGCCGGGCTGTTGTTGCTGGGGGCGCTGCTGGTGCGGCGCTTCGCGGTGGAGCGCAAGCGCCTTGCCGGTTAGGGCGTTGCGGATCAATCCTCGGTGCGGCTGCTGCCCGGCCGGTCACGCTCGAAGCGTTTCAGGCCGAAGTCCGGCAGCCAGCTTTCCCGGCGGATCGTCCAGAGTTCATAGGTGGGCTTGAAACGGTCAGGCTCGTCCAGGGCGCCGAGGTTGATCTCGATCTCGTCGCCGCTGCGCGACAGCACCGGCGAACCGCAGGTGGGGCAGAAGACCCGGCCCTTGTAGTCGGCGGTGCGGCCGCTGAGTTCCACCGCAGCCTGCGGGAAAATCGCCGAGCCGTTGAACACCGAGCCGACGTGCTTGCGGCAGTCCATGCAGTGGCAGAGACCGACCCGGTAGGGTTCGCCGTTGGCCTGGAAACGCACGTTGCCGCACAGGCAGCCGCCTTTGATCGGGGTCATGACCGGCACCTTTCTTCGGGGAGGGTGGTCTTGGGACTGCGTACGAGGCCAGGGGTTCTATCGGATCCCATGGTCTCATCGCGGGCAACGCGCGCTCCCACCGGTTCCTGCCTAATCCGCAAGCGCCGCCTCGATCCCGGCGATATCGATCTTGCCCATCTGCATCATTGCTTCGAAGGCACGCCTGGCCTTGGCCGGGTCGGGGTGGGTGATGGCCTCGGTGAGCAGGCGCGGGGTGATCTGCCAGGAAATGCCCCAGCGGTCCTTGCACCAGCCGCAGACATTGGCCTCGCCACCGTTGTCGATGATCGCGTTCCAGTAGCGGTCGGTCTCGGCCTGGTCGTCGGTGGCGACCTGGAAAGAGAAGGCTTCGTTGTGCTGGAACATCGGGCCGCCGTTGAGGCCCAGGCAGGGCAGGCCCATTACGTTGAACTCGACGGTGATGATGTCGCCCTGCTTGCCGGAGGGGTAATCGCCGGGGGCGGGGTGGGCGGCGATGACCCGGCTGTCGGGGAAGGTGGCGGCGTAGAAGGTGGCGGCATCGAGGGCGTCGCCGGCGAACCAGAGGCAGATGGTGTTCTTCGGGGTCATGATGGCGGGCTCCGGGGTGGGAAGGGTTGAGTCTAGACCCGGAATCATCCTGTGCCCCTTTCGGCCTCATCGCGGGCAACGCCCGCTCCCACGAAGCCCTGCAGTCGGGACATGTCCGGTTTCAATGCAATGCGGCGTTGTCGGGTTGTGCTTTCTACCTTGAGGGTTCATTCGCCAGGAGCATGACATGGACAGTCCCGCTTCCCACCGGCTGCGCCGGGGTCGGGTTTCGATACCGGGCCAGTTGTATCTGTTGACCACCACGGTGGCGGGGCGCGACCCGGTATTCGCGGATTTTGCCTTGGCCAGGTTGATGGTCGAGCAGTTGCGCTATGCCGAAGATTGCGAGCTGGTCAGGTCCTTGGCCTGGGTGGTGATGCCGGATCATGTGCACTGGTTGGTCGAGCTGAAAGCGGTTTCACTGGCGACCCTGATGCGGCGGGTGAAATGTCGGAGCACTTGTCTGATCAACAAGCGCCATGGCCGAAACGGACCTTTGTGGCAGGCAGGATTTCATGACCGGGCGTTGCGTCGGGATGAGGATGTGGTGGCCGTGGCTCGGTATATCGTTGCCAATCCCTTGAGGGCCGGACTGGTGTCGCGGGTTGGGGATTATCCGCACTGGGATGCGGTGTGGCTTTGAGCTGGGTGATCGTGGCGAGCCGGGATGCTGCGTCTGGCAGTGATCTTTGTGGGAGCAACTGTCTTCGAGGACTTTTTTAAAAACGATTCCTCCAGACATAGCTTCGCCAGCAACACAGCTCTCCGGTGTTGCTGGCGAAAACCCCGCTCAATATTTCAGTCCTGGTGCTTTTTCAGGCAGCGGGCGCCT
>NZ_JAVYJH010000038.1:0-42922 GCF_032621685.1 Pseudomonas sp. zfem002
CGCATCGATCAGCAGCGCCTTGGCCAGGCTGCGGCCCTCGAATGCGGCCTCGTACTGGGCGATGTCCACCAGGTCGGATTGCATCCGGTCGCTGAAGGCTCTGTAGATCTCCAAAAGTTTGCCCCCTACCCGCCCCAGGAACTCTTCCAGCCGGCTCCGGCCGTAGGTGGTCAGCTCCTTGCGGGTGAGCTGGTCACGTACATGGCTGTCAGCCCGGCGCAGGTAGGTTTCGAACTTCTTGACCTCGCCGGCCTTCAGCCGCTCAAGCAGTACCGAGTGGCGGCTTACCTGCTCCAGCAGCTTCTCGTCCGCTGCCTGCTCCGGTTTCTTCGCCATCGTCTTCGTCCAAGTTGACGCCGCCCGCGCCGTGGTCGTCGCCGATCAACTCGGCCTCTTCGTCGTAGGGGCGTTCGGGCAGCTTGCCGGTGGTGAGGTACTGCCAGTAGGTTTCGGCGCTGATCGTGCCGGCCATGACGCTCTTCTGCAGCTCGGCCAGCACCTGAGCGTCAACCTCAGGAATCACGAACTCAGGCTTGACCGTGAAGACCACGTCATCCGGGCTGTACCCCGTCCACTCCGCGGCGTACCGCAGGGCCTGCTCGATAGCCTCTGCAGCGGTTATGACGATGCTGTGCAGCGTGGCGTGCTGGTCGTTCTGGCGAGTCTTGCGTGCTTCGCCTGATTCGGTACCGGACACGTCCATTACCTTGGCGCCTGCCTCAAGAGCCGCGTTCTTCTGATCTTCCATCGCCGTGCGGACAGCCTGGATGCCGGCGCCTTGGAACTCCAGATATCCGCACGACCCTTGTGGCCCCAGGTCCCAGGCCGCCGATGGCCCGGTAACGCTCAGTTCCACACTCTCGTCCAGACCAGACACCCATGGCTGCGGGTGGCTGGTCTGGTGCAGTGCGGTGAAGTAGTCGGCACTGAGCTGGTATGACTTCAACGCAGCCCTTGCCATCGTCAGCAGTGGGATCTCGTCCACACCAGGAGAGTTGTCTGTGGAGCCGCAGTAGATCACCGGGATGTAGTCCAGGCCACGCACCAGGTTGTTGCTGCCATCGACAGTGCCCAGCGGGCGGTCGTTTTCGATCAGCTCCCCAGCCTCGTTGCGCACGCCAGTGCGGCAGACCGCGCCGTCCATGTAGAACTCGCGGTAGACCGTCTCGCACTCGTGGCTGTAGCGGTCCTGCTCCTTGCGCCTGAACTCGCGGAAGACGGACAGCACCAAGTCCTGGCGACCACCTTGGTCAGCAGTATCCCAGTTGATGGCGTTGCGCACTGCGTACGTGGCGAAGTACGGCTTGCCCGCGTCATCAATGTTGACCACCAGGGGCACCCGGCCATGGGAAATGGCTTGGCGCACGATCCGCAGGAACAGTTGGGTCAGGCCGAAGCCATCAGCTGTGGCATTGTCCTCCAGGCCCTTCAGCCCCGCGGGTAGCTTCACCTCGGGTATCAGGCGCGAGACCAGGCCCATCATAGAGCGCAGCGAGTCTCGCACCCAGTGCTCGTACTGAGCTCGGGCCGTGTAGTTCTGATAGAGGTAGGCGTTGCCCTGCCCGTCCAGCTTTTCAGCTTCGGTCATGCCGCTCGGCTTGGGCAGATTGCGCGGGCTGCGCTTGATCGCGCCCTCGCCCTCCAGGGCGTCGTCCATCATCCGCCACTCTTCAATATGAGCGTCGTAGTCTGGGTTGGTCGATTGAACAGGCATTACGCCAAACCTCCGATGCGGCGAGTGCCGGCGGACTGAGTCTTGATCGGGAACCGCTTGGCGATGAAGTAGCCAGCGGCGTCGTTCATGTGGTCGTGCCCATTCTTGGGATCCTTGTCCGGCTCGCCCTTGTCGGTGTACGTCTGACGCTCCAGGCACTGGGTGAGCTGCGGGCATTGGTCGATGTTGACCTTCATGCGCCGAAGCCGGCCTTCTTGAGCAGGGAGAGGTCCGATTCGCTAGCGTTCTTGCTACTGGTGTTCTGCCCGCTGGCGTCTGGGTACACGGAAATGCTGTGGCCCGAGAAGCGAACCTTGATCTTCTCGATCATCTCCGGCGTGTCGCGCACTGAGTGGAACTCGTCCAGGGCCAGCGGGAGACCGTCTCTGACCACGTACACGACGGCGGCCATCTTCATGACGTTGAAGTCCATGCCGATATGCAGTGCTTCGCCCGGCTTGATGCGCTCGGTGGTGCGACACTCGGCACGATCGAAGGTGTAGTAGACCACCCCGGCATAGTTTTCGAACCCGGCCTCGTATTCCTGGCGGAACGTACGCGGGTCCATCTTGCGACGGGCGGCATCCAGCTCCTCGGCCGGAACGTTACCGCCCTGCAGAGAGGTGTACTGCCAACTCTTATGGTCAGGCTCGCCGCCTGGCTGCCCGTCGCGGTATGTGTCGTAGCAGTGGTTGAAACCCTTCGGGGTGCCGATCCGCAGCGCATGCCCGCCTTTCCGCGACTCCCCGGTCTGGGGAATCGTGTACTGGCAGGTCGAAAGCATCGGCCGGAGAACTTCTTCCCAGGCCGCCCACGGGCAGTCTGCCCATTCGTCCACCAGGACAAAGAACAGGCCTGAGCCCCGCAGGTTGTCGTAGTTGTCCAAGCCGACCACGCGCATGATGTGACCGGACTTGAGAGTGATCGAGCACTCTGTCTCGTTCGGCCGTGCAGCGCGCCAGGCTTCTGGAATTGCCTGCTTCAGCCGCCGCCAGAAGACCCGCTTGGCCTGCTTGAATGTCGGCGCGCCATACCAGATTTCGTCCTCGATACTCACGCCCCATTCAGCAGCCAGCCGGGCCGCGCGGCGCATCTCCGCCTTACCGAGAAAGGTCTTGCCGAATCGCCGGCCGCATACTGCATCACGGAAGCGCGCCACGGGCTGAAAGCCCCAGCAGTAGATGTTCGCCTGCTTCGGCGTCAGCTTGACCGGCGGGTCATAGGTACGGGGTAGTCGGGACATTCTCATCTGGCTCCAGCTTGTACTCAGCAACGGCGTGCTGCTGGTCCGCCTGGGAGCCCAGGGGTTTGTCGGGTTCGATCTTGCGGTTGACGTACATGTCGCCGCACTCCTTGGCTGCCTGCTCCAGGAGCTGAGCACTCAAGGCCATGTTCTTCATGGTCTCGGCTTTCTCGGCCATGCGGCCCAGTGCACGCAATCTAAATGCACGGTTGGCGATCGGGATGTCAGCCGTCTCCTCACGGAAGCGCTTGCGGGTGTCTTCGAACAGGGTTACCCAGCGCTTGGCCAGGTCTCGCCCGGCGCGCTTGGTGGGGTCGTGCGCCTCACACTTCTGCCGGGTCACCTCAAGGCCGAATTCTTCTCGGACGGCTGCCGCTACTTGCGAGGGGGTATCGAAGCAGGCCAGGGCCTGAACGATGAAGGCTTTCACCTCGTTGCTCAGGGCCGCCATAGGTTTCCATCCGTCTTGGGTCTGTCAGGGGTCAGGCAGACTTGAGCAGACAGGTTCCGCAGGCCCTCGATATGTTGATCTTGGCCACTTCAGGCGGCCGGCTTGCAGCGTCAGATGTGCGCCCAGGACTTCCTGTTCACGACATCGAGCACAGTTCGCTTATGTACCCCGTATCGGTCAGCCAGGCATTCAACGCTGGCTGATCCAGAGGCGTGCAGGCTACGCATTTCGAGCACTTCGACTTCGCGCAGCTTTGCCTGTCCGTTCGACTCACCCTTCGCACACTGCACCAGCAGCATATGCATGCTGCTGGTTCGCAGATGAGGTGATCCATTCCAAGTTGGTAACGGACGCATTGCCTTTGTTGCCGTCGATGTGATTGACCTCAGCGCCTGCGAATGGCGGCTCGCCAAGGAAAGCAATTGCCACAAGCCGATGAACCAGTTCTGTGCGCTTACCTCCCAGGAAGCAGAGATCAACGCTCAAGTAAGGCCTGGACTTGCTTCTGCCCGGGGTCTTGAGGATTGACCCGGCCTTGGCACAGGTACGCGAGGTCAGTCTTTTCACCCGGCCAAGGTTGCTGATGGCGTAGTCGGGGTAATCCGCGATCGTTTTCCATTGTTCAAGCATTACGCAGACCTCAACAGGCATGTGCCACATGCATTGGCGATAGACGCTCGGCTGATGGATGGCGGGGATTTGGCAGCCTCAACCATGCGAGCCAGGTCGCCCTCGGGATGCCCCACGCCATAGCGCTGGACAATCGCAACGAACTCGCTGACGTCATGGCCGCGCAGGTAGAGCTTCGGCATCCCGTCCTGGGTGAACTTGGGTGCACCGTACTGATCGGTAGCCTGGGCGATATGGTAAAGCTCGTGCTCGACGAGGGAGCAGAACTCAGCGTCCGTGCATTCGGCGCAGTAGTCAGCTGCCAGGGTGATGAGGAACTCGGGCTCCTCGCCGAACCACTCCCGCATCTGCTGCTCTTGGCGAGCTTTCTGCCAGCCTCCAGCGCGGAACATGACCTGCTCAGCCTGGCCCAAAACAACCCGGCCCTGCTTGGCGAATCCTGAGGATGCCCAGAGCACGCCTATGCTGGCGTCGATCAGGTGCGCATGGTCTTGGTTGTGAATGCTGCCGGTGTCAGCGAGGATCTCGGCTTGGAGCCATTCCCATACCTCGGGAGCCGGAGTCAGGCGAATACCAAAGTCGGATAACTCGGACACCTCAAGTAGTGGCACCGGGGGAAGTGGTCTGTTCACACGCTCTCCCTGGATTCGCTGCATTGCTGACACTGAAAACGATGACGCCGGTCTATTGAGGCACCCTCTAGCGTCGGGCACACTTCTGCGGACTCATTGCACGAAAAGGAATTTATGATGCCGTTCTCACCGGATGAAAGAACCGCTTTGCTCGCTATCAAAGGCATAGGCCCAACCGTCATTACTAGGCTAGAGCAGATGGGAATCGAATCGCTGGCTGAGCTAGGTAAATCGGATGTCAGCGACATTTTGGGTCAAGCATCAGCCGCACTAGGTTCAACCTGCTGGAAGAACAGCCCTCAAGCCCGAGCAGCAATTACAGCAGCTGTCGATCTTGCAAAAGGCTCAACTAAAAGCACCCCGGCCCGGTAGGCTCGCTCGATCGCCTCCCAGTCGGGTTGCTTAGTTGTCATGAGGTCCGTCCAGTCTTGCAATAGTGGCCGATTACCGGCAACAGTACGCCGCTGCGCCAGCGCTCAACTGGAATTGCCATAGGAAAAAATATGATCAAGCCGAAACCAGACTTCGAGTACATGAGCGAGCTGCTCCACGAGCTCTTCAACAGAGACAGCCTTCAGTCCGCATTTAATGTGATTACCGACCAAGAAATCACGGGCTGGGAAATCTGGTTTCAAATCGAATTTGCCAGGTTCTTGGCGGAGCACAGCTCCGAACCTGAGTGGCATCGCGAGCAATCGCTTGAGTTCGATTACCGCATGGAAAAGCAGCGCTACTTTTTCAAGCCTGACTTCATCATTCGAAAAAAGCACTGGGTGCTTGATCGATACGTTGCCTTGGAAATCAAGCAGCACCTTCAGCAGGGCAATTGCATATCGAATATGGTTGCGGATCTAGCGAAGGTTGCCAAAGTCAGGAAGTCCGAACTGGATCTTCGCTCGTTTTGGGCGCTCGGAATTTTCCAAACTGACGACAGTACAGACGCGGCCGAGCTCATCGAATCGAAACTGACGAACTCAGGGCAGCTTTACTACGAATCACGCACCAAAGTCGCTGCAATTCCTGGCACCGCGTTTAGCTATGCGTTGTTCTGAATGCTACTGCGCCGAGGCAACCCTCAGCGTTCTGATCTTTCCGCCAGTGCTGGTATCGCGCTTTGCAGCCATCTCGACGGCCTTCTCGGCGGATGCGCCCATATCCATCGCAGCGAATGCGTAAGGCGTGCCGCTGCCGATGGCGTATGGACGGTCGAGCATGATCGGCGACTTCCATAGGCCGGTGTTGTCATCCACCGCAACCATCATGAGCTGCTCGCCATCCAAGACCATGGCTGTTACGTCGATGCTTCCCTCTGGCGTGCCGCCGAAGTAAGCGTCGACCAGCCTGGCGAAGTCCGGAACCGCGCCGGAGCAGATGAACTTCACCCCATCACGCTCCAGGCACTTCTCGTAGTCGTCGTAGGTGATCACGTCGCCCCGGGTGATTTGAGAGTCGTAGGCGATGATTCCGTCCTTGTAGGCGATGGTGGTCATGGCCGACCTCAGTTGAACGGATCAGCAGGCTTGGCGATCGAGCGCACGAACCACATGAAGCCCTGCTGCAGGTTGGTTTTGGCCAGTGCCAGCAGCTGCGGGTCGACACCCTCTATCTGAGCAACCTGCTTGAACAGCTCGCCGGCGTCGGCCTCCAGGGCCTTGATGGAGTTCATGCCGTCGATCTCGCTTTGGGTGAGGTCGCGGTAGCCGGTGATCTTCTTGTGCTGGTTGTCCATAGTGGATCCTCTGGTGGTCGCGCCACGTAACGGCGCACTGTGATTTTGTGGCGGGACCTACGACTTGCGTCGCTCGATTCCGTCTGGGCCGTACCGGCAATCGCGCAGGCAGTGCTCGCAGTTCAGTACCCTGCAGAGCCACGCCTTGACCTGCTGCCAGCACATGACGATGAAGATGTGCCGAGCACCTGCCAGAGCCAGGAAGAGCAGCAGGGTTGTCCCGGCCACCGAGGGAGCGAAGAAGATCCGATCGCTGCGAGCCAATACCGCATACCCGCTCAGCGCGATCACGGCATAGATGATCTTACCGATCACCCCGTCTCGCACCTTGCCGCTCAGCACGCACCAGGTCGCCCAGATGGCGATCATTCCGGCCGAGGCGGCGTTGACATACTCGAGAATCATCCGGCACCTCCCCCGAACCTGGATTTGATCAGGGACCAAAGGTCGGCGGCTTTGATTGCACGGTGAATGGCGGCGATGAGGGAGCCGCCGAAGGTGCCCAAGAGGAAGCCGACACCGGCAACACTCCGAGGCTCTACGATTCCAAAATAGGCGCTGACCATTCCGGTCAGGTAGTGCGCGCAGGCAGCCCCCGTGGACAAGAACAACAGCCAAGCCTTCCGGCCGGTCAGGTCGTCACGGTGCCACCAACTCGCGACCACAGCCCCAATGACGCCCGCAATAGCCCAGTCGAGCTTCTCGAGCAGGCGGTGAAAAAGCTCCATGCGCTCGACTCCGCAGTAGCATGAATTAAATAACTCAAATTTGCTATACATAAAGCAATTTTGCTGTAAAATGGACTCACACAACAACGAGGCGAGGTGATGAGCTACAACGAGTTCAAGCGGTGGCTGAAGGCCAGAGGAGTCAGATTCGAATCGCTTAGCGGAACAAGCCATTTCAAAATCTACTTCGAAGGCAAGCAGACGATCTTTCCGGATCACGGAGCTAAAGAAATGAAAGAAGGAACCCGGAAAGGAATCATCAAACAACTGGGGCTCAAATGAGCCCCCTTCACCGTTGAGCCCGTTTCATCGCCTCGCCTTGCAAACATCACTCAGAGAGCCGCCCGAGGGAGGGCTAGAAATGTTTGATTACCCAGTGACAGTACACACCGAAGACACTCCGGGTGTCGCACTCACCTGCGACACCATTCCGGAATTCAACGCCGCCGGTGACGACCTGGCCGATGCCATGATCGAAGCCGGTGTTTTAATGCCCGCTGCGCTATCGATCTACGTTGATCAGCGCCGAGCCATTCCGCATGCTCCCGCACCAGCAAAAGACCAACCCGTCGTGCGCCTTTCCGCGCTCACGGTGGCGAAGATCGAACTGTGGAACTCTATGGTCGAGAAAGGTATGCGCAAGGCTGATCTGTGTCGTCTGCTTGGCGTCAGCCAGAGCCAGGGTGATCGTTTGGTCGACTTCATGCACGGAACCAAACTGGAAGCGCTTGAGGCTGCACTGGCGGCCCTGGGCAAGCGCCTCACCGTGTCAGTGGAAGCCGCCTGACCCAGGCATATCCATCCCCGTGCAGCGCACGCGCTATCTCGGTGAAGGCTTACGGCAGTTCCGGCTCAAGTCGGACTGCTTGCCATCCGGCGCAATCTTCTAGAAATGAAGAATCTCAGAGACCAGATATCTATTCGGTGCCGAGAGCAATATCCGCTCGCTTTTCCTGCATGGTGAGTTCCCCAAACTTACGCGGGTTGCCACACATCCAGCAGGAACAGACTTTTCCGTGATTGGCGAATAGCCCTGCGCTGCGCGGGTCAGTCGACCAACACTCTTGGGAGCGTTGCTTGAGGTAGAAACGAGCCTTGATTCGGCGTGTATCGTGTCGGCGCTGTGCTCTGGACATATTTCCTCCTAAGCCAAAGCCGACAAAGCCCCGGCAGATTTCTCTGGCGGGGCTTTTATGGCCACTCCTCAACACGCGCAGGAATGACAGGATGGGTATAATTTCGCTCAGTCGCTCACTGATGTCAACAGGCAATCACGCCGCGTGGTTCAGCATCAGTCCTTCCGCCTCCAGAATGCGCTGAGCCTCCGTCAGGGCTTCGGCCACCAGTTCGTTCAGTCTTTCGTTGATATCCGCCCGCCAGCGGCGCCGGGTCGACTCAGGTGCCGCGTCGAGATCCCAAGTGTTCATGTCGTAGAAACTATCGGGCAGGATGATCACATCTTCCTCCACGGCCTCGACCCGCTTCTTATCGGCAACCCCAGCAGCGACAGCAGCCCTGATAAGGGCCTCTCGGCGCCATGCTGGAGTATCCAGCGGAATATCCACCGACACCGCCCTGGCTCCCTTTCGACCAGCGCCTGGAAGCTTCGGAATAGCCCAGGCGGTGACCGCCTTGAACACGAACAAAGGCTTGGCGGGGCTCGGGATCAGCGGCTTCACCGCGGCGATCGCCTTGACCTTCATCGCCTTGCTGGTGCTGTACTTGGCCACAAGTGCATCCCAGTGCCGGGGGATCAGCAGGTGATGAAGCCTGGCGGCCACCCAGTAGTCCACCTGTGTTCTGTCCAGCTCTCCACCGACTGACGACAGCGAGGCCAGACACCCGCCCTCCTCTTCGTTCGGGTTATAGAGTTTCTGCCAGGCTTGGCCCTTTGCGGCCCCTTTCTCTCCCGCCGCCAGGGCGGCAACCACTGCTCCAGATACGCTGGTGTAGATCATGCTGCTTCCCCCTTCAATTCCTTGATTTTGGCTTTGTACTTGGCCTTCAGGGCCTTCAAATCTTCGATTGTGTAGCGGCGGGCCTCATGAGGCCCTTCAAGAAACGCGACTGCCTCGGCGCCGATCCGGTGAACCAGGTTGATCCGGTAGTTCACGATGTCGCCGGACTTGTGGTTGTTGCAGGGCGCGCATTGCTTGTGGACGTTGAGCGGCTCGAAGCGGAGTTCAGGGTTCGCACCCACAGTGCGGTAGTGACCTGCGTGGTACTGGCCCTGGTGGTGACGACCACAGCTGATGCATGGCAGATCCGCGTCACGCAGGCGAACCCACTGGTTGAACACCACCTGTACTTCGCGCACGTAGTCGCCACGGCTCTTGAGCTTCTGCTTGCGGACCTCGACCGCGCGGCGCTCTCGCTGGGTGATTGCCTTGCGGGCCTTCTCCTGGTTCGCTGGTGCATGGTCCAGAGCGCACTTAGGGCTGCAGACCACCTGCGTGCTATTGAAGCTCGGCGTGAACTTCTCCCCGCAGGCCTTGCACGTTTTCCGCTTCACTTCCTTGAGAGGCGTCCTCACGCGGCAGCCTCCCCCAGCAGATCCCCGAAGAACACGCCCTTGGCAGTGAACTCGACAGCGATGCGGTCGGTGTACATGCAGCCCTGCTCCCGGGTGAACAGGCGGGTCACCGGGAAACCGTCAGGGCCGAACATGGCACAAGCCCCCATCCAGCGGAGCTTGATCTCGTAGGGCAGGTGCAGCAGCGCCAGGTTGTAGCCCTCACGGAACTCGGCGGATGCGGAGCGCATGATCGGGACGCCGTGGTGGAGCTTGCAGTACCGGCGGACATCCTCGACGTCGCCCATTTCGGTCGATTTGGCGATCCGCTCGTACATCGAAAACCACAATGCATTCTGATCCAGGGTGCGGTCCTTCCCTGGGCGCATGCTGACTACCACGAACTTCTTCTCGCGGAAGAGCTGCGTGAGCAGCGTGACGGCCTCCGTCAGCTTGGCCTGGCTGTTGACGCTGATCCTCTCAGCCATCACCTGCCCTCCCTTACCCAACGTCGGATGCGAAGCTCACACCCGCTGATGAGTGTGACGCCATTCGCACAGCCGTAATGGGTAGCCCGACGCTTGCAGCCGCAATGGCAGTGGCGCCGAGCCTTGGCTGGCTTCGGTTCCATGTAGCGGATGTGCTGGATACCGTTCCCCCATTGCCCCCAACCATCCACGCCGCCACGCATTGCAGCGGAGCGCGCCTGTGGCGAGAGTGAGTTGAGATCAACCATGAGCCACCTCCTGCAGATGCTGTTCCGCGGCACGCACCTGGGCGCTTAGCTGACGAATCTCTTCCAGCAGTCCGAGAGCAACCTCCTCGACCGTGATGTCACCCAGGAACTCGTCCAGTGCGTCGGTGTGGCGCTGCTGCTCACTGTCACCGATGCGCCAGGCGGCCACGACCGACCACAGCAGGAGCTGGAGATTTTGCTTGTCGATTGTCATGAGCTCACCTTCATCCCGTAGGCCTGGATGGTGCTGCGTACATCTCGCTTCCGCAGGTACGTCAGCACCCGCTTCCTCTGCTCGTTCTTGAAGCCCTGGGATTTTTTGCTCGTCTTGTCGCTCGCGATGAGCATCCGGATCTCATCAAGCCTCGCCCGCATCCCATCCGAGACGTGGGTACGCTGTTCGCCGGTGATCAAGCCGGCGATCGCTTTGCCGTCTTCGGTCAGCGGGGCGATGCGCAGATCCGCCAGGTACTGTGTGCCAGCCTCATGGGTGATGAGCTGGGCTCTCACTGCGGACTCAACCGCAATCGCGCGACGCTCCGGGTCGAAGCCGAGTGATAGCCCCCATGTGACGGGTGATGCGTCAGCGCGGGAGTTGGCGACGAGCCGCTCGTAGGCGCTCATGAACGCCATCCTGGCCCCGATCTTGTCGCCGGCCCGAAGGATCGGGTTCGAAGCGGACATGGCTTGGCGGATCTCCGGTGTGAGGACCACGGTTTCGAACTCGTCGCTCGCGGAGAGCGCGATGGACCAGGCTTCGTCCTTCCCAGGGCGGCCGTCTGCCGCCTGGATGCGCTGCAGGATCGCCCCCATGGTCAGCCGGGCAGTCAGTTCCCGGCGGCAGGACTTGAGCGCCGCGGCGACGACATCCGGCGCGAAGTCAGCCAGGTCATCGGCCATGACTTCGGCTGCCGTCGGAGTGACGGCTTGCCCCAAAGCCTCGGCGGTTGCGCAGATGGCCAGGGCCAGGCGGGCGATCTGGTCGGGCGCCATGCGGTTAGAGGAATTCATTCGACTGACCTCCGGCGCGATCCATGATCCGCTGCGCAGCCTCCAGGCCGGCGCTCAGGTTCGCTTGCGTCTGCTCCAACTGGCGAGCAGTCGTCGAGTTCATCTGGCGGTTGGTCCTCCACTGGGTGTGGTAGGCCTCGCACTTGAACAGCAGGTCGCCCAGGTTGTGGCAGCCGTTGATGAGCTTCGAGTCGTTGATCCCGACGAAGAACGCGGCGACGTGGTGGGCGAAGTCGGCGCCGAGGCGGTCAACGAGTTGGCCCATCTGCCCGGCGACCCGAGCGTTCCACACCGGCCAGGCGTCGTAGCGCTTGCGGTATGCCATCGCGTAGTTCGCCCAGGACTTGTAGGTCTTGCAGGTGGGGTCTTTCGGGCCCGGCATGTCGGCAGGGATTTCGCACCGCGGCGTCTCGACCGAAACGACCGCCAGCACGGCAGGTTGCTGCGGCGCAGCCGAAGCGTCCTGCAAAGAACCTGCTGTAGTCTCTGCCGTAATCTCTGCAGTAGTCTCTGTTGTATTCTCTGTAAGGTTTGCAGGATTTCCGCGGGCTTGCTGGCGGGATTTCCGCGGGCTTGCCTGCTGCTTTGCTGCACTCTTGTTTGCAGGATTCCTGCAAACTGGCTTGCGGGATTTCCGCTTACTGGATTGCGGGATTTCCACATTCAAGTTTGCTGCAATCGAGCCCAGGTTCACGCGGAAATAGAGCCTGCACGGCACGCCCTTTTTCATCTCCTCCAAGACGCCGCATTTGACGAGTTTCTTACGCGCGCTCTCCTGCTCGGAACGGGTCATTCCGGTCTCCACTTCCCAGTCCTCCATGGTCTTGTAGAACCAGCCTTCAGCGTCGTCGGTACGGTTCGACCAGTAGATCGCCTGGGACAGCATCAGGGCCCCGGTAATGCCTACGCCGAGCGATACAAACGAGCGCTGAAATGCAATGGGACGATCCAGCAGTTCCTCGAGCGTCATACGGTCACCCGCAGATGCTGACGAAGGCTGGCCATCCTGTTGGTGCGAAGGGTGTGCTGCATGTCAGCCCTTCCCGGCTGGCGGCGCCAACACACGAAGGGATGAGTAAATAACGGGTGCACGGGTATGCATGATTTCCCCCGTAACGCTGATGTGAAGAGCCGCCTCCATGGGCGGCTTCGAGTGCCCGCTACTCGGGCTTATCAGGGCCTGCTCAGGCCCGGCGATGGAAAGGTGCAACAGAGCCACGGGGATTCCGCGGTTTTGTTCGGCTAGCCAGCTCACGACGGATCAAATCTGCAGCGAGTGCGGAAGGCGTCATCCCCCGACGCTCCGCCTCGCGCACCAGCTGCTCCATCAGTTCCTGGTCCAGGCCGACCTGTTCAGTAGGCATGGGCCCTCCTCCGGGCCTTCAGGCCACGCTCTTATCGTCGGTATTCTCCGAAGCCAACGCGGCCAGCTGCGCCTCGAGCAGCTCGCGGCAAAGCACTGCACGCTGGGTTCGATGAAACGCAGCCAGCGCCTGGATCAGGTTGAACGTGTCCTCGTCGACCCGGACCTTGATTTCCCGGTCGTGCAGGTGCTTGGGGTTGGCGTACATGCTGGGATGGCTCCTTCCAGAGAAAAGAATTACGCAGCGCCCTTGAGCGCTTTTCGTGCGAATGGGATGAGATCGGGGCGCAGGCCGGCGATGGTGATTTCGCCACCAGAGGCGTCCTGCAGTCGTTCAGCGAGTTCAGCAGAGGCCTTACGGTGACCGCCTGCGAGTTGCCACAGGTGGCCAACAGTGGTCTTCGCGTCGGCGGCGACCTGCTGCCGGCGCTCGTTCGCGGCCCTGCCCAACCAATCACGGAGGTGATCATTCATGAGGGTTCTCCTTACACATACAGCGAAATTTAGCTTACGGCTAATATTCAAGCAAGGAGAAATTTAGCTTTGCGCACATTTAGCAGCCAGCTAAACACTGGCATTCTTCGCGTTATGGATATCTACGAAATTCGCAAGCACAACCTGATCAAGCTGATCGGGAACCAGAGAAAGGGCTCCTGCGCTGAGCGCTGGGGGATGGCGCCTGCGCACCTTAGCCAGATTCTTTCGGACAAGACCGCGAAGAATCTGGGCGACGACGTCTCCCGGAGAATTGAGGAAGTTGAGCAGTTACCTCGAGGCTGGTTCGACTCGATCCCGAGCGATGAAGAGGCGCGCGCGACTTCGCCGGATCCCGACGCCGGTGGGAAGACCGCGGCTGACCTGGTCAAGCAGATGCTGGCGAAGAGTGGCAAAAACATTCCTGAGCTAACTCGTCAGCGTTTGCTGGAAGCGGCGGAAGTCAGTACTCACCTCGAGCCTGTGAATTCGCACGTCCACCAGATCATCCGTGCAGAGGGTGAGATCTCCATCCCCCAATACGACATCCGCGCAGCCATGGGCCACGGCCAGGTGCCGTCCGAGTACAGTGAAGTCATCCGGAACGTAGTGATCCGCGAAGAGCTGCTGCGCGAGAAAGGGGTGACCTATACGTCAGCGCAGGCCCTAGGCGTGATCACTGGCTGGGGCCAGAGCATGGAGGGGACGATCAACGACAAAGACCCAGTGATCGTGGATCGAGGCGTGAACGACTACGAGGGTGAAGGGGTTTATGTTCTCACCTGGCATGGGGATCTTCTGATTAAGCGGGTTCAGCGCCAGGACGAGAATCATGTCTGGTTGATATCTGACAACAGAAACTACGAAAAGCAGTCCGCTCGGATTGACGACATCACTATTCACGCCAAGGTCCTGTTGGTCTGGAACGCGAGAAAAATCTAGGTGCAACCTTTAGCGAGCGAGCCTTAGGTGCCAATCTTGCGCCTCGCAAGCAGAACCTTACACTCATCCGAATAAACTTGACGAAAAAGACAAAAAATTAGACATTTGGGTGAATTTTTTGGATTTTTTCGAATGCCACAAGACATCGCGGTAAAAGAGACGGACCTGCTCGAGCTTATAGAAGGCGCGTTGAACGCCGACTACACTGTCGTCCGCCAAATCGGCAACAGGATTGCCAAGGACTGCTTGGCGACCGCACCCGACACAAGCAAGCGGATCAAGAGTGCGACAAGGCGGAACGGTGTACCTCTTCGCGCTGCCGGTTATTCAGAAGCCCTGCCGGTGGATCCTAAATCGAGAGGGGCACTGGTTGAGGAGCAGCCATGGCCTATATCTCCAATATTCTTGAACAGCGCCCTTAAGCATACCTTCGACTCATTCATTGCAAGCGTAAAAAAGTACGACCTTCTTGCTGAACATGGTCTATCTGGACGCATGAATCTTCTTATGGCCGGCCCTCCAGGAACGGGAAAAACTTTAGTCGCCGGGCATATTGCTTCCGCGCTTTCCATGCCGCTTTATGTGGTCAGGCTCGACTCGCTGATCTCCTCCCTCTTAGGAGATACCGCGAAGAATATTAGAAGCGTTTTTGAAACAATACCGCAAAAGAACGGTATTATTTTCTTAGATGAATTCGACGCCGTAGCAAAATTGCGCAATGACAATCATGAGCTAGGCGAACTAAAACGTGTAGTGAACACGCTCATTCAGTCCATTGACTCGCTGGATGACAGAGCAATAGTCATCGCGGCAACTAATCACGCTGAGTTACTGGATAGAGCCATATGGCGTCGCTTCCCATACCGAATGAACTTCGGCCTGCCCGACGAAGATTTGCGAAAGCATCTTTGGAATTATTTTTTGTTTAGCGACTCCGGCGAACCCAATACGCTATCTGCGCTAGCAAAGATTTCGGGCACTCTTAGCGGGGCTGACATTGAGTCCATATCAATGTCAGCACGCCGTCATGCCTTGATTACAGGCTCCCCTCTTGACCCTCAACAAGTCACTAAGGACATTTTACATTCCCACACCGAAGTAGACCCAGCTGAAAAACGGGCTATCTGCACTTTACTTCACCGTACATATCATCTATCTCAATCCGAGATACTTGCCCTTATAAAAGTCAGCCGACAAACATTATCAACATATCTAAAGGATTAGCGAAATGCCAGAAAAGCCGATTATAAACCCAGTCTTGAGGCTTTTAAAGGATCCAGTCCCGCAAGGAGTGACGGGGCGAGGCAAAGACATCAAGGGCATTAAGCAACAGACCTTGGACTCCAAAAGAGCATCACTATCTAAACAGCTTAAAAACATTAACGCTCGAAACCTAGAGAATATTACCTTCTCAGGCTTTACCCATTTACTGGCGAAGATGGACGATGATGCCCTATCCCCCACCTGGACTCCTACCGACTTGTTCGACTCACAAGCAGGCTGCAGGCTCGTATCGCCCGCCTACGAAGGTTTCATAATAGAGATCGCTCGGAGTAAGATGCCGGATCTTATCAAGAGAATTCAATCTTCCCCCAGTGTTAAAGACCAAGTCGACATATCTAGAATATCGCAAATTGAGGTCTTCGATGAGCCAGAAACACTGCGGGGCGCTGACTTCCAGACCACCTGGTCGGCAGTCGAATCCGCAGGCTCTGTAAATATTTGGCTCAAGCCCTTCAAAAACGTCAATGCTCGGAAAGCGCTGGCTACGAAAATAAAATCATTATTGCAAGACAACTCATACCATCTTGGCCACCCTGAATTCGACAGCCCGCCCAGCAGCGACATCATGACATATGACCCGGTTGAAGATCTAGTCAAAACCTACAGCACCGACGGGCATGCAGCTTTCTCCTTACAGATTACTACTCAGGAGTCGTTTGATAGACTTATTTCGTCTGGAACGGTTTATCGGATTGAGCCTGCTCCAAAAGTATCTGTATCCCAGAAGCCTGGCGAAGGCTTGGAACCCTCACCCAAACGGATTTCTTCCAACGCTCCAACAGTCGTGATCATTGATGGAGGCGTGAACGCTCAAAGCTATCAACACTTAGAAAAGATGAGCATTCTCCCTTTGGTGGGAGATATTGACGCCAATCTTAATCACGGAAATAAAGTCGCTTCCTTAGTTTGTCACGCTCATGCATGGAACAAAAATAGACCGCTCCCGGAGCTTGACTGCACCTTCATATCTGCGCAAGTCATCTGCAAAGACACAGTCCCAAAAACCCCTAATCACCGCCAGCTACTTAGGTATCTTGAAGACGTAGCGCAGAAAACCGCCTCACACTCAAAGGTTTGGAATCTGTCGTTTAATACAGTTTCATCTCTTACCTCCCCGGACGAGGTCAGCCTACTTGGGCACCGGATAAGCAAGCTGGCCAGGAAATACGATATCCTTCCAATCATTTCTGCGGGAAATGTTAACCACAATCCGAAATCGAAAACCCTATGCCCTCCCGCCGACTGTGAGGCTTCGCTTACGATTAGCGGGCGGCGCTTCAACATGCAGACCCGCAAGCCAGGCGATAAGTGCGCATTCAGCCTAAAGGGACCGGCGCCTTCAGGCATGAAGAAACCTGATTTAGCTTGGTATTCAGAGCTGCGCGTACTTGGTGGAGGTCAGGAAGTCGGCACAAGCTTCAGTACTCCGTTAGTGTCGTCGCTAGCCGCACATACCTTTGCCAATATTAAAAACGCCAGACCAGACTTAGTGAGAGCCCTCCTCATAAACAGAGCTGAACTATTGTCACACGACAACAGCCTTGGATGGGGCACACCTTGGAAAGATGATCAACTTCCATGGCACTGCCCACCCGGAGACATCACGATGGCGTGGTCTGCAGAGCTTCAGCCTGGCTATTGGTACTATTGGAATGAAATACCAATCCCCCCTGAGCTCATAGCAGACGGTAAATTTGTTGGGACAGTTGTACTTACTGCCGTACTGGAACCACTTATATCAGACATGGTAGGTGTAAATTACTTCTCTACTCGTATACAGACGGCTTTACAGGCGAAATCCTCCAAAGGAAACGTTATAAGCCTCGCAGGCCCGATGAGAGAGCACAAAGAAAAGGAAGAAACTGCGAGATCAGAACTTTCAAAATGGAGCCCTGTAAGGAACCATTCTAAAACACACAAGGGGACTAGCATCTCCGGAACGACGATGAGACTGAACGCGCGTGTCTTTGCAAGAGACCTTTATCAGTTCGACGTCAGCCACCACTCCGAATTGCCAAAGCAGCGGGTTTCGTTTGTTTTGACTCTACGTTGCCCAGATGGTACCGAATCCGTCTACGACTCCGCAGTGCGCGCACTGGCCGCTGACATTGAAAGTGCGGTTGTTAACCAAGAGATTCAGATCAACGTCTAATATTAAAATCTTCGTGATTTTTTGAGCCCGCCTCGGCGGGCTTGTCCCGCCAATCAGAAAGGCGCCCCCTCCTCTTCGTGACGCACCAAGCCCAGCTCCACTTCCCTGTCGATCATTAGATCGTCATCGCTTGGTGCATCCCACTGCAGGATCACTGAGCCGTCGTCGCAAAACGTCATGTCCAGGCCGTCGGTCTCAGCCAACAGCTCCATGATCGCATCCCAGTCCTCATCGCTGTCTGTGTCCAGGCGGTGAATCAACACCCTCCTCCCCAGTTGCGCCAGCGGCGAATTAATCATCGCGGATACGCGCAGGCCGAGCCGCTCAAGGCTAGTGATCTCCTCGCCTACCGATGGTGCTTTCTCCATTAACGCTGACATTTTTCCTACCCTCAATACTGTATATCCGTACATATATTTCAGAATCATAGCTCAGTGCTAACCGAGGCGTAAAGCACTCGCGGCGAAGTGCTGTCAGGCGAGGACTTTGCCGTCCAGCGAAAATAATTTAGCTCAAAGCTATTGACGATATTTTAGCTTGTGGCTAAATTTGATTTCACCGAGGCGCTACACAGCCCCTCGGGAGGCCCTCAAGCCTCACCGCTCTTTAACAACCAGCCGCAACAAACGAAACACCAACAGACCGCATTGCCTCTACCAGAGACCGGCGATCAGACGGGTCAGATAGCCCGCCCACGGCAGGAACACCCTGCACGGCTGATCGAGAGCGAAATGCTCGAACCGCGCGAACGACCCGGCAAGCAATGCGCCCCGCGAATCCCAGCGGCAGAAGGGAGAGACACCGTATCGAATTAGCGTCCTGAGCTTCGGCATTGAGGGGCGCCGGACCTCATGCACCCTGCCCCACTCAGCCGGGCATTCAGAGCTGTAGCGTGCATGTTGTAAGGACCTGCGATCCATGGCGAACAGATGCTGATTGCCGCCATGAGGAGGAAGCTCGACGCCCACACCGACGACGATCGGCCAGCCCTGCAATCAGTAGCGGGTAACTGGCCAGCACCGCTGACGCAACAAGCCGCGACCGACGCCAGTAGCGGGCCGCGGCGATTTCACCTGATGCCCTTCTCACGAGGGGTATCAGGGAAATCAACCGTCCTGGAGGGCAAGACGATGGGACAAATCCAGATCGTTGGTTACGAGAGCGACTGCAATTGCGAGCACTGCGGCCGAGCTCTGAGGCACGGTGTTCGCCTGAGTGATGGTCGAACCGTCGGCGCCACCTGCCTCGACAAGAAGCTCACGCAGCCTCGGGTCTACCAGGGCAAGCAATATCGCTTCGGTGCCGAGTTCATTGTGAAGGTGGCAAAAGTGGTCGAGTTCTACTCGCCTTCCAACTGGGCCCGATTCGGAGTTTCGGCGTCAAGCACAACCTTCGAGGCGTCAGCATGAAAGCGAATCAGAAACGCGGACAAGCAACCCTAAAAGGCGACGGGCGCGACTATTCGCGCCTGGTCCTCGCAGCTTTCGATTCGATTCAAGATGACGCTGAGAGGGATCGAATCATCGATTTGAACCACCGGCGGCGCGAAGTCAACGAGAACGCCAAGAAGCGCTTTTGAACAGCCAGCGCCACGTCAGCCTGACGTTAACTGCCCGATCACCTGGCCCCATCACCAGGCTGCATCGGTGTGTGATCTGAATGCGCAGGCGATGCGCGAAGCGTGTCGGGTGACCGGGTTCCTAGGCCGGGTGACCGAGGCGTGACCATGTAGCTCAGTCGGTAGAGCGGCCTCGCAAAAGGTGCGCCGGGGGTTCGAGCCCCCCCATGGATGCCGGTATCGCACCCGGCCAGATCACACATCCAATGCAGCCCCAGCGGAAATTAATTGCATGGCCAAATCATTCAAACAAATGATCAAGGATGGCGAGGTGCGACGCGCCGACGCCATGAAAGTCCAGCTCGAAGACCTTCATGAGGAGCCAGGCTTCAACCTGCGCACCGAAGGTCCGGCGCTCAAGGAAAGCATCGCGCTGTTGGCTGAGTTCATAGCCAGCGGCGGCCAGATCCCCCCGCTCGAAGTTCGCCCACGAGCCGAAGGTGGCGTATGGGTCGTTGATGGTCACCGCCGGCGTCGCGCACTGATCAAGCTGGACAAGGCTGGTCGCCTCCCACGCACACCGAACAAGGACAATCCAGACATCCTGGAGGCTTGGATTCCGGTTGTCGCATTCGAGGGCAGCGATGCCGATCGTGTCGCGCGGATCATCAGTAGCCAGGAGAACGAAAAGCTCTCCCCGCTTGAGCTGGCCGAAGGTTACAAACGCCTCAAGGCGTTCGGCTGGAGTGTTGACCAGATCGCGAAGAAGGTCGGCAAGACCAGACAGCATGTGGAACAGGTCGTCACTGTCGGCAACGCGAACACCGACGTGCAGAGCCTG
The DNA here is from genome assembly GCF_032621685.1 of Pseudomonas sp. zfem002. Taxonomy (NCBI): domain Bacteria; kingdom Pseudomonadati; phylum Pseudomonadota; class Gammaproteobacteria; order Pseudomonadales; family Pseudomonadaceae; genus Pseudomonas; species Pseudomonas sp. zfem002. The sequence goes on from NZ_JAVYJH010000038.1 coordinate 20,001, forward strand.
GTCGCCGCTGGACAGGTCTCCGCAACGACTGCTGCCCAGGTGGTGCGCGCTCACGGCGACGAAGCCGGCAAGGTGCTGGGCGCCGAGCTGCAGAAAGCCCAGGCCAAAGGCAAAACGAAGGTCACCGCCGGCACCATGCGCGGACCGTCGATCTCGCGACCCAAGCTGGAAGCTGTGCATGCGGCAGCGGGCGCCCTGCTCGAAGCAATCCCCCAAGACCACGCTGGAGACATCCCAGCCGGCCACCTACAGGCGCTCAGGGATGCAGTCGCTGCCGCTGGATCGCAATCTCGCAATTGAATTGCACCCTCCTCCTTCACGCAGGCGAATCCGGAGCCCACAAGGGCTAGACCAGATACATCCCGGGTAGTGCTGGGCGCCTGCACCCACTCCCATTCACATCGACCGCATTGGCAGGCGCCAGGCCACCTTTCACGATGGGTTTGGTCGCCCGCGCCTGGCTCCTGACCAATGCGGCCGCACAACAACCTGGAGGATGCCATGGGCGCACTTCAATCAGCACAATGGCGCTATGACCACGCCGAGCCGGATGATAACCCTGCACACAGCAGCGCCGTTCAGGCATGGATTGAAAATGCCTCCGACCGACTGCTGGCAGGTGACGACGTCACGGTCAAGCGCAGCGGCAGGCCAGCAAGGCAAGTAACCTTCGAGCAGTTTGCCGAGAAGCTCGATGAGCTCGCGATGAGCCGCTTGGAGGGTTTCGGGGTATCGCCTTCAGCTCTCGGCCAGCTTGTATGGTCCGCACTCTGCAGCCCGCGCGACGGCAAGGAAGTTGCCGAGAATCTCCTCGGGCGCACATCTGCAATCGAAGCCCTGCGCGAGATTGCAGACCACCTCGTTGAGCCTCTGGCAGAGGACGGGGTGATCGCTGACTCGGAGGATATCTGACCATGAGTGCTCATATCCTGATCGACCAACAGCTCGAAGCGCTCAGCCATCCCCAGACGCCGCCTGAGTTCGAAGCCACCATCCAGCGCCAACTGGTGGAAATGATGAAGGATGGGCGGATCACCATCGACGAATTCGACCACTACTGCGGGCGCCTGAACAAGGCAGCAACCGCACGCCAGGAGGCAGCATGACTACGCCTGTTGTGAAGTCGCTCATCGGCGAGCAGATCGAGGAAGCCCAGGCCGCTCAAGTTCGCGGCACCGTCCAGCTCCCTGTCGGCATGCGTGTCGCGGACCTGCCCTACCCGATCAAGGCCGACTGGCTGAAACGCCGTCCTATCGCTCGGCCAAGGCCATGCCCATGACCAGTTACCAGCGCGCCCGCCGGATCGCGACCTGGCGCGGCTCCTTCATCGCCATCACTTTCTGCACCGGCTGGCTACTCCTGAGTGCCCTGGCCGGCAATATCACTTCCTGAATACACACCCGAGCACGGCGGGCGCTTCGGCGATAACCGTACCCTGAGTGGAGCGTAGGCCGGCAAGAGCGCGCGACTATCACCGGCAACCAGGGCGTCTGCCTTACTTCACGGGCGTGACCTGGCATTCCCCCCCCCACTTCCCCAATTGAAGGCGCCGTCCTGGCGCGAGGTACTCCAATGTCTGCACAAACCCAACTGGTCGAGGTACCGCCCAGGGAGACGGCCCTCCAGGTGTTCCAGGCCGTCAACGGCCTTGACCCATTCCTCCAGAAGATCCGCAACGAGATCGACACCTTCATTCCCGACGTCACCACTCGCAAGGGGCGCGAAGCCATCGCCTCGATCGCCTACAGCGTGGCTCGCTCCAAGAAGGCGCTGGACAACGTCGGCAAGGAACTGGTCGCCGAGCTCAAGGAAATCCCGAAGAAGATCGACGCAGAGCGTAAGCGTGCTTGGGACATTCTTGAGTCCTGGCAAGAAGAGGTACGCCGGCCGCTGAACGAGTGGCAGGCCGCTGAAGACGCCAGGATCGACAAGCACAACGAGCGGCTGTCCTGGCTGAAGTCGCTGGCAGAAGACCTGGGTGAGCTCGGCTCCTTGCACCTCAAAGGGCTGATCGCAGAAGCAGAAGGCATGCAGATCGGCGAGCACTGGGAGGAATTCGAGTCGGAGGCAGCGCGGGAGAAAGACAAGGTCCTGACCGCCCTCCGCTCAGCTCTGGCCAAGCGTGAGCAGTACGAAGCCGAGCAGGCAGAACTGGCCCGCCTGCGCGCAGAGGCTGAAGCCCGCGAGAAGAAAGACCGCGAAGAGCGTATTGCTCGCGAAGCCGCCGAAAAAGCTCGCCTTGAGGCTGAGCAGAAAGCCCAAGCCGAACGGGAAGCCGTTCAGCGCCGGGAGCAGGAAGCGAAGGCCGCCGCTGACCGCCGCGAGCTGGAACTGAAGCTGCAGGCTGAGCAAGCGGAGCGCGCAGCGGCACAGGCGGAAATCGACCGTCAAGCCGCCCTCCGTCAAGCCGAGGAAGAACGTGTAGCTGCCGCCCGGCGAGCTGAGCAGGCCGCCGAACAGGCCCGCCAGGACGAACGGCGTCGTGCTGATGCCGCTGCCGCACTGATCCTGCGCCAGCAAGAAGCCCGTGAGCGCGACGAAGAGCACCGCCGCGCCATCAATCGCACCGCTCTGGAAGCCTTCATCGAGGGCGGCATGCCAGAGGCCTGCGCGAAGCAAGCGGTCACCCTGATCGCTCAGCGCAAAATCCCCAACGTCACCATCCAGTATTGAGGCCGTCACCATGACCAGCCCCATCATCCTGCCGGAACAACGCCGGCCAGCGGTCGCTCCGCCACCAGCTGACACCAGCATCCTGGCTGTCATCAGCCGCGCGGCCGCCGACCCAACCTGCGACATCGAGAAAATGGAGCGCCTGCTAGCGATGCACGAGCGGATGCAGGCCAAGGCCGCAGAGGCCGCGTTCAACGCCGCCATGGCGGAAATGCAGTGCGAAATCCCTACGGTGGGGCATGGCGCGTTGAACGAGCACACCGAAAAGACTTACGCCACGCTCGACGACATCAACACCACGCTCAAGCCGATCATGCAAACCCACGGGTTCGCGATCAGTTTCAAGGTCGAGCACACGGGCACTGGGGTCAGCATCACCGGAATTCTCATGCACCGTGACGGGCACCGCGAGCAGACAACGATGCTGCTGCCCGTCGATATCGGCAAAGGCCGCAATGCAGTCCAGGCGGTTGGATCATCCACGACCTACGGCAAGCGGTACGTGATGTGCGCCTTGCTCAACATCACCACCAGCGAGATGCGGGATGACGACGGCCAAGGCGCCGGGGAGATCAACACCGACGCCGCCCAGCAGCTACTGGTTCCCGACATCCTCGACCGCGTTGCCAGCGCTCCGAACCCGGAGGCCCTGACGGAAGTCTGGAAAGCAGCGGTTGTCGAGCTGCGCAGCGCCAACGACAAGCAGGGTTACGAACAGGTCAAGGCCGCTGTGGTGGCCAAAGGAAAACAACTGGAGGCAGCCGCATGATCGTCATCAATTGCGTACAAGGGTCTCAGGAATGGCTTGAGGGCCGCGCCGGGACCATCACCGCGAGCATGTTCAGCACCGCACGCTCCAAAGTAAACGGCCTGACCGCCCAGCAGCGGACCTATGTCGAAGCACTCATCGCCGGCCGCACTGAAGCCAGGGCGCGTGAACTGGCCGGTTACAAAGCCGCCCCGAAAGCCGAGGTTGTCCAGCGCGCCCTGGATGGCGAGAAAGTCGGCGAGCCATCCAACGCCGCCCTCACCTATGCCTTCGAGCTTGCAGTGGAGCGGATCGGCGGCAAGCCGTTGGATGGTGGCTTCGAAACCTGGCAGATGCGCCGCGGCCATGAGCTCGAACCGGAAGCCCGGATGGAGCACGAAATCCAGACAGGCCTAGTCGTGACTCAGGTCGGACTGGTGAAGACTGATGATGGGGCGTTCGGGGCCAGCGCCGACGGCTTCATCAACGACGATGGCGGCAGCGAGTACAAATGCTTCCTCGCCCCGGACAAACTCCGGGCCTTCCACATCGACAACGATGCCAGCGACGTGATTGACCAGGTCCAGGGCTGCATGTGGATCACCGGCAGGAAGTGGTGGCACATCGGGATGTATTGCCCACTTCTCAAGCCTGTGGGCCGCCAGCTCTGGCTTCGCGAGTTCAAGCGCGACGATGACTACATCGAGGCGCTGGAACAGGACCTGTGGGAATTCAAACTGCTCGTCGACGACTACGAGTCGAAGCTGAGGAGCAAGGCAGCATGACCAACAACTACATCCTCGCCGGCGCCGAGCGCCAAGAACAACTGGAGGCAGCGAAAGCTGCCTTCTTCGCATCTGGCCGGCAGATGATCCAACTGGGTGACTGCCCTGCTCTCCCGCTCCCGGTGCGGAGCGACAAGATCGACCCGGAGACGGTCCTGGTCCGCAAGCGTCAACGTCCTACCGCCGCCGAGCGGGCGAGGCTGCGGAAAATGGCGGACGACTTATGAGCAAGCGCAAGCCTCACAACTTCCGCGCTCGCATCGAGCGTGCCTGCCGCGCCCTCCTCTCCAGCAACCACGTCGCCGTGGTCAACATCGACCCCAGCGGCAAGCAGGGCCTGGTCAACTGGAAGAACTGCAAGAACGTCAGCAGCCGCCGGATCGTCGACGCTATGTGCGACATCCCGCACCGCTGGACGATCTACATCGCCGGCCTGTGTGTCGGCCGGGGCGGCGAGGAGTACATCAAATCGCTGGAGGTCAGCCCTGACGGTATCCACTTGGCCGAAAAACTGACCGATGTGATCCAGCACTTCTACAAACAGGTCAGCGACGAGTGCAATCCAAACCACCGGGTCGCGATGGCCTGGCTTGCCATCCCCAGCATCGTGACCGTGGACGAGGCTCAGGCCGCTGCGGTCTTCGAGGCTGTCGGCGCATGGCACCAGGAGAAAGCAGCGGCATGAGGCGGATCCACAAAATCACCCAGTGCCGCCGCCGGCAGTTGCACATTCACCTTCCGCCAAGCGGATTGCAGGAGACGCCCCATGGCGATGGATCAAGCAGAACGCGACCGACGCCGGCGCGAGAAGTCAGCGAAGCTGCAGGAGGAAGACCTGCGCTTGAAGGTGCGACCAGGGACTAAACAGGCCCTGCTGGAACTGATGGAGTGGGCCGGAATAGAGGAACAGGGCGAGGCAATGACGCTGATGATTCATCACTTGCATGGGCTGGGCCCAGGCGGAGCGCTGCCGCTGCTCACACCTCCGCGCCACGAAATCACGGTATCACCGGCTGTGGCGCGGAAACTGCAGTTGGCATATCAGCGCGAAGCTATGCGGATCGGCTCAGATGATTGATGTGCCTACTTAGGAAGAAACGAGGTGATGATCGCTGATACAACACCGCTCGCCACAGACTTTCCAAATTCGGCAAGTTTGGATAGGGCGGATGACTTGTCCTCAACCCCGGGGTCATCGAGCTCCTTCAGGATCAAGCTCAACGAATCAGCCTTTTCCTTATCAAGACTGCCGATTTGCGGAGTGATCTCTGCCAAAAAAGCGTTTAAACGATCCTGATCAACGAAGATTTTTGCATTGATCAGCTGTCCGGAAATGTTAATCCCGTGATTGTTCTCAACGAGAATATTGGCCGTATGCGGGGCGGTGAGTTCCAGCAAAGTACCGCAATTTACAGCGGTGTTTCCCTTGATCGTGATCATTTTGTCTTCCTAGTCAAATAATTCCTCCGGCCCATGCCGGTCACCCCTAATACCCCATCCCAAACCAAATTGCCACCATGCCGCCACCAGCACGGAGGGCGACGCATGCATGGAGAGAAAGCCATGAGCTACTTCTACAAGACCGAATCCCCAAAGGTCCTGGCCGCAGTGCGCGCCTGGAACGAGAAGAAAGCGGCCTGGAACGCCCAGCGCGAGAAACTGGGCCAGGCCTTCGGCGCCGATGCATCACCCATGTACAGCGGCTCCCGCAACTACGTAGGCGGCATCAAGCTCAGCGCCAGCCGCGACTTGGACGTGCACTGGTGCCGGCCTGACGATTACGGCTACCGATCGCTGCGCCGGGCACCCAAGCATGCCAAGGGCACAGACAAAGAGATGCGCGGTGCCGAGAAGGCAGAGCACCAGCGCCTGGAAGACCTCTGGAAGGAACACTGTCCGGGCGATATCGACCGCGACGAAATGTGGGAGGCGATCGGCGTTGAGCGCGGCGGCATCTGGCTCAGTGGCGGGGTGTGCTTCACCTACGGCGAAACGGTTTACCTGAACCTGGGCAGCAAGGCCGCTGACGGCGATGTAGACGGCCTGGTTGAGATCGTCAGCAGCGAGTACGAGGCGGCTCGCCAGCGCGTGCTCAACCAGCGCAAAGCGGCCTGATCAAGGAGCGAGCAATGAGCAAGTTCTATCTTCAGGACAGCCGCAGCAACACGGGTGACGGCCTCATGTTCTGGGCCCTTGGTGGCGGCTACACCACCAACCTCGACAAGGCCGAGCTGTTCACCCAGGAACAGGCCTGTGGCCATCGGGAAACAGACATTCCATGGCCGAAAGACTACGTCGACGCCCGCGCACATCTTGGCGTCGATCATCAGTACATCAGCCTGGATGAATCCCGCGACCACCTGACCCCGGGATGCGCTGTTGTCCTGCAGATCCCTGGGCACTGGAACGGGAACGACATTGCCTTGGCCAGGTGGCCAATAGGCCACACCTTTCGATTCGAGAAGGCACACCACCTCACCCTTGAGGCTGCCGAAGCGATCGGCAACACCCCAGAGGAAGCGGTGATCTGGCCCTTGTCTTACCTTGAGGCCAAGGCCAGGCGCCTGGTGCACAAGCGGGACGTGAATATCAAAGAGGCCCTGCAAGGCACCGGTATCGAAATGGCGGTGCCGAGGAAGCAGCGCAAGCCCTGGGAGCGACCGCTCAACTGCCACGGCTGCGGGCGCTTCATCAGCTGGGACGGCCGATTCCTCAACGACTGTCAGAACTGCGGCGCGAACAACTGCCCATGACCCTCCGGCGCTGACCGACAGCGCCTTCCCCTATTCAACGATAACGCCTCCCGGCGAGGGCGGCGCCTGCACGCAAGGAAACTCCCATGACCGAACAGCGGCACGACGAAAGCAAGCTCGAGCGGGTAATTCGCAAGATCAAACGCTGCATGGCTCTCTCCAAGAGCTCAAACGAGAACGAGGCGGCCACGGCCATGCGCCAGGCCCAGGCGCTGATGCGCGAGTACCGCCTGACAGAGCTGGATGTCCGGCTGAGTGACGTCGGGGAGGCAGCGTCGGATAGCGTTCGGGTCGAGCGGCGGCCGGCCTGGGATCGCGACCTCAGTATGGCTGTGGCTGGTGTGTTTGGCGTGAAGGCATTGCGGCGCTGGAGCTGGTGTCGCGAGCGATCGGCTCGCATCGAGCGGGCGGTGTTCGTTGGCGTCACGCCGGCGCAGCAGATCGCGCTTTATGCCTATGAGGCCCTGCTAACCAGGCTCACTACGGCGCGCCGCGAATACGCTGCAGGCGTGCGGGCCGGCCGCCACCGCAGCGACTACTCACCTGAAACCGCTGCGAACCACTTCGCTCTCGCTTGGGTAGAGGCGGTGCGTCACAAGCTCTATGCCCTGGTCCCGCGCGGCGAAGATGGCCCGGCAGATGATGCTGCGTCGAGCGGCAAGGACCTGATGGCGGTAGAAGCCCAGGACAAGGCACTGATTGAACAGTACATGACCAGCCTGCAGTTGGGCAAAGCCAGGAAGCGGCAGGCTTACGAACTGGACCTCGACGCGCAAATCGCCGGCATGCTGGCGGGCCAGCGTGTTGAACTGAACCCGGGTCTCGCCACTGGCGGCGACGGCGTCTCGCTGCTTGCCAGCGCCTGAAGGAGAAGTCATGAGCACATTCGCAGTGTTCGGCATGACCGCCGATGTCGCCCTAGCAGAGGCCAGGAAGACAACGAAAACGACCAGGCCCAACCCGAAACCCAACAGCCCCCCCCTGGAGCTCAGCGTGGGCGAGTGGAATCTGGCCGTCCGTGAGCGCGCAGACAAGATCATGCGCGGCGAGAAGGTGCGGCAGCTGAGTCAGATGTTCGACGCACCTCAGTACGCAGAGCAGTTCATCGAGCTCATGCGCAAGCAGTGCGTGTGCCGCGACCTGAAGATTCGCGCAAAGGCAGCACTCGCCGATGCCAAGGGCAAGCCGATCATCAACGCAAAGACCAAGGCACCGAAAGTCGGCTGGATTGACTACCAGTCCGACGCCACGAAAGCCGCCTAAAGCGAGATCCCACATGACAACAGCAATCGACCTGTTCGCCGGACTTGGCGGATGGAGCACTGGCGCGCGCGCCGCGGGCGTCAAAGTCCTCTGGGCAGCAAACCACTGGCCGGAGGCCGTGAAGTGGCATGCAGCCAATCACCCTGACACACAGCACGTATGCCAGGACCTACACCAAGCGCGCTGGGAAGAGGTTCCAGCCCACGACTTACTGCTGGCCTCACCGTGCTGCCAGGGCCATTCGAGAGCGCGCGGCAAGGCATCTGGCAACCCGCGGCACGACGCATCGCGCTCGACGGCCTGGGCGGTGGTATCAGCCCTTGAATTCCACCGCCCCGAAGCGGGGCTTGTCGAGAACGTCGAAGAGTTCATTGCCTGGGCGCTCTACCCGGCCTGGCTTGCTGCCGTGCAGGCACTGGGGTATCAGGTCGCTCCGCATGTTGTGGACTGCGCAGACCTCGGCGTGCCGCAACACCGAGTACGGCTCATTCTCGTCATTACGCGCAGTCGTTCGCCGCTAATGCTGCAGCTCCGGCAAGAGCAGCATGTCCCAGCCAGCAGCTTCCTCGACTTCAACGCCGGGAAGTGGTCGACAATCGAGAAGCCAGGGAGGGCCCAGGCCACCCTGGATCGTGTTCGCAATGGGCGCCAACGATTCGGCGACCGATTCATCATGCCCTACTACGGCAAGGGGTCCGGCCTGACCGGTCGAGATATAAACCGGCCGATCGGCACAATCACGACCCTGGACCGCTGGGCGCTCGTCGATGGTGACCGGATGCGCATGCTCAGTGCAGACGAGGCCCTGGCCGCGCAGACCTTCCCCTCTGACACGAAACGCCCTACCAGCCACCGCCTGACGATGCACATGACCGGCAACGCCGTTCCGCCGCGGCTGGGTGAGCGCGTCATCGAAGCGCTGGAGCGAGCCGCCTGAACCGTTCATAGCTGGCCGATGCGTAGCAGCCAGTAAAAAACGCGAAGAAATGCAGCGATTAAATTCAGCAAGCGAGTCAGCAGTTTCATGGCGATACACCTGGTTGTTTGTCGCGCCAAGTTTCGCGTCACGACCACCCCCGATAGCAGGGGTGAAACCTGTAGGAAGCATTCCTACAGCGAGAAACTTTCTCTCAGATCCCACCCCCTTGACAGCCAATTTGGTCGTGATGACCGCGAGATATCCCCATGCCCACAGAAAACCGATCCAGCAATACCGATCTGGTCAGCGAGAGCGAAATGACCGAATGCCAGTTCCACAACAACTGCGGCGGGTGGTGCGAGACGCGCCGCGAGTTACAGCACAACCTTTGTGAGCACTGCCTGGAAGAGCACGACGAAGAAATTGCTCAACCGGCAGCTGAGCAGCACCACGGTGAGCCGATCAGGCTCACCGCAGTAGCCGAGCTGGTCGATGATGGGGATGGCGGACTTGATCCGCGCTGGACTCTCGAAGGCGGTACTGCCGAGCTGTTCGCCGGCATGACGCTGCTGGTCGCCGACAACGCCCCCGAGTTGTGCCACGAAGACGGGAGCGCAGAGGTTTACACCCATCCCGACAGTGGCAAAGTTGAGCGGCTGCGCGCCGAAGTGAAGCGTCTCGACCTGCTCGTTTCACAGGGCGACCATGATTACGACATGTATCGCGCGAACTTCGATCGGCAGTTGGCCGAGCGGGATGCGCTGCTGCGAAAAGCCTGGCGAGGGCCGAGGACTGACGAGGATTGCGCAGCGATTGATGCCGCCCTATCCGCCAGCGAAAAGCCGAGCACGCCCGCCAGCTGCACCTGGACCTATAACAACAACTCGTTCGCCTGGGACACCAACTGCGCCAATAGCTTCACGCTGATGGAGGATGGTCCGAAGGAGAACGGCATGAAGTTCTGCCCATACTGCAGCAAGCCGATCCTCCAGGCGCCACACGATACCGAATCCTGACAGGAGTACACCTGTACTCCTCCCACTGTAACCCTAGTTCCTCTATCTGGAAGAGGCACGCCGAACCGCAGCGCCGGAATTGTCCTCGGCGATCCGCCGGGCTCGACCAACACCCCAGGCGAGGGCCCGAGTCATGGACTCACCTGGTCGTGACTCGAATGCTTCTTCATGGAGGGCCATCCCATTCGGCGCGTACACGCCGATGAACATTTGGGTATTGCCTGTTCGCGACAGTCGCACCTGGACATCAACGTAGGATCCATCAGCCAAAGTTTCCTCATGAGACCGGTGGTGAAGCGTCGGGTCAGCCCAAGCCCAGAAGATGTCGCCGCGGATCCTCATGTAGCTCTCCTACTACTTTGGTGGTAACCGAAGGGTCACCTGCCACCATAGCGGATGTGCAAAGGCCGGCAATCGAAGCAGCCATTTTTGAGAACTGAATCAGACTGCTGGCGTTTAAAGCTGTACCAACCCTATACACAATCCCTCCACGTACAAGTTAGGTCGCGATATGGCGACCAAGGAATCGTCATGCCCGAAGAAATCACACCTCCGCCATTTGAGCTCGATGGTAGCCAGCCAGCGCGGCCAGCTCTCGCTTGCTATCAGGTTGGCGACTGCGACTGGGTGGCGGCCACCAGCGAAGACGAGGCTCGCCGCATCCTCGCTGAAATGAATGGCGATGACCCATCCGAGTGCGCCGACTGGGACGTTGAGCTCACGAGCGAAAGCATGCTTGATCGCCAATGGGTGGATGAGGATCCCCCGCATGCGGAATGTGGCTGTCTTCGCCAATGGCTGGCAGAAGCCGCCGAGCCGTCCTATCTGATGGGAACGGAGGGCTGACCGGTGACCACAAATCAATATCCGCTCGATGTGCGGAGCGTTGGCGAAGATACCTACATCGTCATGAGCAAGGGTCATCACGACTTGGAGAAATTCATGGCTACTGCGATCGAGCGGTATCCCGGCTGGGCGCTTGGCGGCCCCGAGCATGTATGGGTCAAGACAACCCCAGGGCATGGCACCTATGACCGCATGTACAACCTGGTTCCCGAGGGCACGCGGGGATGCTGGCCGGCGACCTACTGCTGGGAGTTCGGCGAGGACTACAAGCGCTACAACGCCGAGGTGCAGCCATGACCCGCCTCGCCCTACTCCTCGCGCTGGTAGCCGCCGGCGTAAGCGCAGCACCACAACCCGAGAACGTCATCGACGTGCAGCACGACAGTCGCCGCGGTGTGACCTGCTGGATCTTGAGCGGTGTCGGGATCAGCTGTATCCCCGACAGCCAGCTGCAGGCCGGCAACGAGCGCCAGCTCTCCCCGCACGAACGCGACAACGGCCCAACGCCCGCGGCCGGCGCGCCGCAATGGAATGATGAGAGGTATTCGCTATGAGCCAATGGATCAAATGCAGCGACAGGCTCCCTGGTAACGAGTTGAACGGCATGGCAGTGATCATTTCCGTCTCGCATTGCAGTCGGGGACTGATTGCAGAAACGGACGTCTGGCTCAACGCAAAGCGCGGCTTCGCGTTCTGGGGCAACCGCGTGTCCCACTGGCAGCCGCTGCCCGCGCCGCCGGGAGCTGAACAATGATCGCCCTCGCCTACATGGCCTACCTGATCTACAGGGGGCCGCGATGATCCCGCGTAAAGGCCTTCTCCGGCGCAGGTTTGAGGCTGCGCTGATCCGCTTGGCTATCGCCATTCTGGCCGGCCGCAACGTCACCAGATCACTGGTCGTCAGCCGGCGCGATAACAACGAAATGTGGTCGATGGCCGAGAGCCTGGAAGGCATCGCCGAGCGGATCTCCCGCAACTACCCGTAACCCCTCCCCCTACAACTCAAGCCCGCCGACATGCGCGGGCGAGGATTCGACATGCCCGAAGGAAGCCCAGCTCGCATTTACATCTCCGGATACGGCCTGCCAGAGATCAACAGGGCAGCACTCATCGATGAGGCTGATCGACTGACCGCCTATGGCTACAACATAACCAATGCCGACCTTCCACCAGATCTTCCAGGGAAGGCCGACCGGCTCCGCTGGTCCCTGCAAATGCTGCTTTCCAGTGACCTTGTAGTGCAACTGCCAGGGTGGGAAATCAATACCAGCGCACGCCTGGAGAGCTCCATAGCTTCAAGCCTGCGAATGCCGATTGTGCCGGCCGACTTCGTTACTGACGGAGATGTCCTCGGGAAGCTCGCCCTCGCACGTCAGCGCGCCAAGTCACGCCAATCAGCCAAGCCAACAAAACGACACTGACCGCCGCCACCGGCGGCGCGGAGACCCACCATGTTCATGACAGCAGATGAAGTAGCCGACATGACCAGCTGCGCCAGGCCAAAGGAGCAAATCCGCTGGCTGGAGGCTGAGCGCTTTGGCTACGTGCTCGGGGCCGACGGCAAGCCGAAGGTACTTCGGCAAGTAGTCATCGCCCGCCTGGGCGGCCACGCGGAAAGGAAGAAAGGGCCGGAGCTCCGGCTTTGAGGAAGGACTAGATGAAGCCGAGAAAGAAGGACAGGCACCTACCCCCGTGCATGTACCACAAGCACGGGGCGTATTACCTGGTGAAGAAGGGAAAGTGGACTCGGCTCGATACCGACTATCAGGCTGCGCTCATTGCCTATGCGAAAGCGGTCGCCGGCAAGAGCTCAGGGGGGATGGCGAAGCTGATCGACGACACGCTGGACTCGATGCGTGGCCGCCTGGCGAAAAGCACCATTGAGCAATACGAGTGGGTTGCCGAAAGGCTGAAGGGGTTTCTCGCTGAGTTCGAGCCGCAAGAGGTTCTGCCGCGGCACGTTGCTGCAATCAAAATGCACACCGCCGGCACCCCCAACATGTCCAACCGGATGATCTCGTTTCTGCGCCTGGTCTTCTCGCATGGACTGGAGACACAGGTCGTCGATTCCAACCCATGCATTGGCATCAAGCGGCACCCCGAGAAGCAGCGCGATCGCTACATCACCGACGAAGAGTTCCAGGCGATCTGCGATGCCTCATCGGCAGACATGCGCTGCATTTTCGAGATGTGCTACCTCACCGGCCAGCGGATCAACGACGTGCTCGGCATCCAGATGACTGACATCACCGAGACCGGGATTGCATTCAAGCAACAGAAGACCAAGGCGAAGCTGATCGTCGGAATGACACCAGACCTTCAGCAACTGATTGAGCGGACACTGGCGCTGCCTCGCCGGGTCCGAGGTCCTACCCTGTTCTGTGCGAGGTCCGGTGGAAAGCCGGTCATCTATGGCACCGTCGCAGAGGCATTCCGGAGAGCCCGTAAGCAAGCTGGAGTAGCTAATGCCACGATTCACGACCTTCGCGCGAAATCGCTTACCGACACCGACGACCAGGGCAACGACGCGCAGAAACTCGGCGGCCATACCGACGCAAAAATGACAAAACGCTACCTGCGGTTGCGTCGCGTGGGCATAGCCAATCCTCCCCAGATGCCCCAGCGGGACACCTGAGTATTAGACAATTTCACATAGTCTAATAGACCGGTGCCGCCAAACCCCAGTAGATACTGCCCTCTCCGGCACCTAACGCTAATGCACCAGCAGGTGCAACTGGGCGAAGGTGATGTCCGCGGCAGGCTCGTCGCCGCCAACACCCTCGAACCACTCGCGATGTTGCCACCAGCAGCGCAGGGCCAGCGGACTCAGGGCCAGGCGTTCGGCGATGAGCATGCGCCGGGTCAGGCGCGCAAGCAGCGCGAGGATCTCGTCGCCCACCGGGATGGGCAGGAGGTCATTGCCGTCGAACAGCCGCAACACCTCTTCGAGCAACTGGTAGCTGCTGCCCTGCGCCCAACCCAGCAGTTCCTGACTCAGCTCGGCGCTGCCGCCGAACAGGTTGGCCAGCGCCTCCCAGACCAGGCTGCGCTGCGCCGAACGGGCGTCCATCACCAACTGGAAGACCCGTACCAGCACGCCAGGACCGTCCGGCAGTTCGAGGTCGGCGACAATGGCCTCCAGCCGCGCACGTAATGCCGCCTCGTAGGCAGCATCGTCGGGATCCTCACTGCGCTCGAGGATCAGCCCCGCCGGCGAGACGAACAGTTTCAGTTGCTGCAGCCACTCGATATCGGAGGGCACATCGACACCGGCCGTCATCGGGATGCCGGCATCGCGAAAACTCGCCTCGCTGAGGATCGCCGGTGACATGCGTCCGGCGATCTGCCGCAGCAGGTCCAGCTCGCGGTCGCTGGCCGCGGCCACCGGGGCCAGGGGCATCAGTTGCTGGTACAGCCAGGCGACGTCGAGGTCGTTGTCGCTCAGCCATTGCACGGTATCGGCCAGGGCCTGCACCACGCTGAGGGTGTCGCTGAGTTCGCTGTGCTGATGCATGGCCAGGCGGGTCGTTACCAGGCGCGAGACGTACTGGTGCCCGCGCTCGCCCATCAGTTGCAGCATGGCCAGCGCCTCGACGCTGCTCAAGCCCAACCAGGCCGGCAGGCGCGCCAGGCGGTAGAACGCCGAGACCACGGCGTGGGACCAGTACAGGCGGTCCTCACCCTCGCCCGCGGTTTTCGTCGGTTGCCGGGACTGGGCGATATAGCGGGCCAGGTACAGGTAGGTCTCGAAACTGATGCCCAGCGCACTGCACAGGTGGTGGACCCTGCGGTACTGCGCATCGTTTTCCGGAACGATGCTGAACGCACTGTCATCCAGCACCAGCGGCTCGCTGAACAGCGCCGGGTCATTGAACACCCGGTCGAACTGCGGCACCGCGCTGCCCCGGGCATACAGGGCGACACCGTCAAGCAGCGCGGCGAAGTCCTCGGCGCTGACCTTGAAGTCGCCGCGCAGGCGGCGGAACAGGCCCAGGGCGCGCAGGGTGTTCTCGCTGATCTCGCGGCCGCGACCGGCCTCGCCGTGCTCGGCGCGCAGGGCGGCGTCGATGATCTGGTCGACCTCGGCGAACGGCAGGTCGACCCAGCGCGCCAGGCGGATCATGCGCTGCATGCGGTCGAAATGATCGGCCACCCAGTCGCTCAAGGCATGCTCGCCATCGACGCTGACGATGCCGATGCCGGGCTCGGTGCCGGCGTTGATGTACACCGAGCCGAAACGGGCCGGCGTCGGCGCTGCCAGCCCCGGCACATTGGGCGACGCCACCGGCGCATGGCGTTCGATGGAGAGCAGCGATTCGACGCCATCCTGGTCCAGCCCGGTACGCAGGCAGAAGGCGCTCAGCGGCAGCAGATCGTCGGCCTTCGCCACGCCGTAATGGCGCTGGTAGAAGCCGCTCTGCAGGGTATGCAGCGATTCGCGCAGCAAGGTTCGCGGATTGACCCGGGTCTGTACCGAGCGGGTACTGACGCGCCGCATACCGCGCGGAAAGTACGCCGCCTCCAGGAGCAAGGCGCGCTGCTCCGGTCCGATCGCCATGTCCAGTTGCAGCGCCTCGTCGGAACGCGGCGAATGCAGCCCGCCGCGGCAGAAATACGGGAAGTCCGGATCGAGCTGGCGAATCAGCTCGCCCAGGCTGTAGCCCTTGCGCTGGAGAATGGCGTTGATCTGCGACATGTAGCGTTCGAACGGCAGGCCGAACGGATAGCGCGCCAGCAGCAGCGCATCGTCCACCGCCAGGGTTTTCTGGTTGTGGTCGTCGAGGTGCTTGCGCGCCGCGCTCTCGAGGATCTCGTTGACGATGCCGATGGTCGGCTCGACCCGTTCCAGGCTGTGGTTGTCGAGCATCAGCGCGGCCAGGTCGGGACGCCGCGCGGCGAGAAAGATCGGCTTGCCCTCCTCCTGGTTGGCCTGCGGCTCGATGACCTGGGTCACCCACTGGAACAACGCGGTCAGGTAGGCCGCCGGCGAGGTGGTGGCCTCGATCGCCTCGGGCGGGCAGTTGTCGCCCCAGCTGGGATTGAACTGGCTCTCGAAGGTCGGCCCGTCCACCAGGGCACGCAGGCCGGTGCGCCAGGGCGGGCTGGGGATCTCGACCTGGGCGGTCAGGCGCTGTTCGCGATACTGCCGCGCCGCCAGCACCGCCAGGGCCGTGGCGCGCTGGTGCACTCGGTGTGCCTCGTCGCCGTCGAGCTGCGGAACACGCTTCATCAGGCTCTCGACACTGCCTCTGGCGATCTCGAACGCCGAGCCCAGGCCGGCCTGCAGGAGTTGCCCGGCCTGGCCGGGACGGGTGGCGATGCGGGTCAGGGAATCGCTCGCGGGTGCCGTTGTGCGCCGGGCCATGAACAGGATCTCCATCGAGGGTGGCGACGCACGCGGCCGCCGGTTCGATGAAGCTAAACAGCCCTGCGGGTTCCCGCTACTGACAGAAATATCAGGTAGGGCCTGAAACCCGCATGGCTGCGGGCTTGCGGGTTTTACCCCGGCTCGCTGACCACCCGGTTGCGACCCGCCTGCTTGGCCGCGTACATCAACTCGTCGGCCCGCTTGAGCACCTCGGCGCTATCGCCGCCACTGGCGCAGCGGGCCACGCCGAGGGAGACGCTGACATGCCCGACCGGTTCGATCCGGGTCGCCTGCACTTGCCAGCGCAGGCGCTCGGCCATTTCGCTGGCCGCCGCCAGCGGCGTCTCCGGCAGCACCAGGAGAAACTCCTCGCCGCCCAGGCGAAAGCACAGGTCGCCCTCCCGCGAACACTCGCGCAACACCCCGGCCAGCCGCGCCAGCACCTCGTCGCCGACATCGTGGCCATGGTTGTCGTTGATCGCCTTGAAGTGGTCGATGTCCAGGGCGATCGCCGCGAATGGCCGGGCGCGCTCGTCGATGACCGCCAGGGCCTCGTCCAGGGCACGGCGATTGAGCAGCCCGGTCAGCGGATCGGTCTGCGCCTGCAGGTTGAGATGGCCCATGCGCTCCTGCATCACGTTGATCCCGCGCAGCAAGGCACGCTTGATATGGTCGGCCTCGAAGTACCAGGCGCGCACCCGGCGAATCCGTTCCGGCGAGCTGCTGGCGTTCATCGCGTTGGCGTTGTCCGCCAGCTGGCGCAGCGGCCGGGTGATCAGGCGGGTCATCCACCAGATGCCGACCAGCCCGAGCAGGCCGACCGGCGCGGTGCCCCAGAGCATCTGCCACATCAGGCGGTCCAGCGGCGCCACGGTGTCGCGGTAGGGTTTCTGCGAGACCACGCCCCAGCGGGTCAGGGGAATGCTGGCGTAGCCGGCGAGCATTTCCACGCCCTGGGAGTTGGTCACCTGCATCGCCCCGCTCGCCCCCGCGAGCAACTGGTCCACCGCCGGATTCGCCCCGACCACGCTGCCGACCCGGTCGAACTGCGGGTGATAGAGCAGGCGGCGATTGTTGTCGACCACGTAGCTCAGGGTGCCGTCGCGGTAGAAATGGTTGCTGATCAGGGTGTGCAGGATGCCCTTCTCGCGCAGGTACACGGCACCGCCGACGAAACCCAGGTAACGCTTGTCGGCATCGAACACCGGGTGCGAGACGAACACCACCAGGTTGCCGGCGCTGGAGGTGTAGGCATCGCTGATCAGCGGCGCGCGGCTGTTCAGCGCGTGCTGGGCGCCGCTGGAGGTCAGGGCCTGGCCGTCGTGCAGCAGCGACGGTGGCCAGGCCGCGAGGACATGGCCGCTGGCATCGACGATGGTGATCGCGTTGAAGCCCTGGTCCTGCTCCTGGATGCGCCGGGCCTCGGCGTGCAACAGCCGCGGGTTGGCAAAATCACGGCTCATCTGCGCCACGCTGTAGGCCAGTTGCTGCTGCGATGACAGCAGAAAGGCCTCGATGCTCGAAGCCACCTTGGCCGCGTAGGCGCGGTTGGCTTCCAGGGCGTTGTCCACCAGCACCTGATGCTGCACCTTGCGCGCCGCGTAGAAGCTGTTGGCCAGGGTCATCCCGGCGGTGACCAGGGCGAACAGCAGGATGATCTTGCGCAGGTCGATGTGCTTGAAGGTCATTGGGCCCTTTCCCAAGCGAAGTCCTCAGAACGATAGAACAATTGTTGCAGGTGATATCCGCGAGCCGGCTACGACAGCGGAGATCGCCAGTAGTTGCCACCGGGATCTGTCAGCCTTTTCCCATATCCAGGGCGGGAAAACCTCCCTTCACCGGCGAAGCCATCAGCAGACTGTCCGACAATTCAACAACATGAGGCGTGGTTCACAATCCGCTGTCATTGTCCCGTCAGCCTTGGCCGAATTGACATCAGATAGCCATCAACCATCCTTGATCCCGCGACCGCACCCAGGGACCGGGAGCCGGGATGCGCCGTCGGGGCGTGGTCGCCTTGCCAACCCATGATTCAAGGAGAGTTTCATGTCCGGAACGACCAATACCATCGACGTGCTGCTGATCGTCGACGCTGACAACCTGCTGAGCACCGGGGATGTCGCCGGCTCGGTGTCCCTGCTGGTGCAGCGCAATCTGGTAGACCCGAACGCCACTGGCAACCAGCAGGACGGCGGCAATGAACTGTGGTTCGACGTCAAGCGCGGCGACAACGTGCGCTGGCGTGCCAGCACCCTGTCGCGCAACTTCGACACCACCGCGCTGATCACCGACGTCATCCAGGGCGACCCCAACCAGGGCGGCCACTATGACGGGCAGATCTCGACGCCGAGCTACCTGCCGTTCTACGACGTGCCGGTGGCTTACCTCGAAGGCACCAACCCGCTGAAAGTCGGCTCCAACGCGGTGACCGTCACCGTGTGGCAGGCCACCGCGGAAAAACCGGGGAAACTCTGGTACCAGATCCAGTTCTACCTGCTCAACCAGGAAACCCAACAAGTCGGCGGCCCTTACATCTGGGACCCGTACATCACTGTCAACAACTGATCCTGCTGAAACGGCTCACCCCACGGCATACGCCCGGGTGGGCCCTTGGACCAAGGTCGTGCCTTGCCCTCGCAACATTTTGTTCAAACCCACGGGCCAATTGATTATGCTGGCGGGCTTATGCCATGGCGCAACGCCACATCGACAAGTACCCGCCCATGAAAGTATTCATCGTCCTGCTGTTCGTCGTTTCCATCGCCTACGTGCATTTTCGCGGCCGCGTACGGCACAAGATCACCCGCCAGCTGGGTGACCATTCCAGCTTCCTGGCGCCGGTCAACGCCTTCCTCTATCTGTTCTCCAGGCTGCCGGCCAAACCGTACCTGCCGACCGAGTCGTTCCCTGAACTCAAGCCGCTGCAGGACAACTGGCGGGAGATCCGCGAGGAAGCCCTGCAACTGCTGCACGTCGGCGAGATCAAGAGCTCGCAGAACTACGACGACGTCGGCTTCAACTCGTTCTTCAAGAGTGGCTGGAAGCGCTTCTACCTGAAGTGGTACGGCGAAAGTCACCCATCGGCGATGAAACTCTGCCCGCGCACCACCGAACTGCTGCAGAGCATCGGCACGGTCAAGGCGGCGATGTTCGCCACCCTGCCGCCGGGTTCGAAGCTGGTGCGCCACCGCGATCCGTATGCCGGTTCGTACCGTTATCACCTGGGCCTGGACACGCCGAACGACGAAGCCTGCTACATCTGCGTGGATGGCGAGAACTACCACTGGCGTGACGGCGAGGCGGTGATGTTCGACGAGACCTACATCCACTACGCCGCCAACCAGACCGAGCACAACCGGGTCATCCTGTTCTGCGACGTCGAGCGGCCGTTGAAGTACCGCTGGGCGACCGCGTTCAACCGCTGGTTCAGCGCCAAGGTCATGGCCGCCGCCGCCGCGCCGAACGATGCCGGGGACAAGACCGGCGGGATCAACCGCCTGTTCACCCGCATCTACAAGATCCGCGAACGCGGCAAGGCCCTGAAGAAGCGCAACCGCGCGCGTTACTACGCCGAGAAATGGGCAGTGGTGGCGGTGATTGCGCTGGTGTTCATCTATATCTGACTGTCAGGGGCTGCCAGCGCAGCCCCGCCCTATTTGAAGATCGTCAGCACAATCCGCACATCCTCCTCCCCGACATTGCGAAACCAGTGCTCGCAATCCCCGCGCACCGTCGCCGTGTCCCCTTCGCGCAACACCACCACCTGATCCCCGGCATTCACCTCCAGCGTGCCGGCAATGATGTGGAAAATCTCCCGCGAGCCGCTCTTGTGCGGCGAGAACCTGGCCGATGAGGCCCCCGGCGGCACGGTATAGGACAACAGCTCCAGGTCCGGCCCGGGGCGCGCCAGGGCCAGCCTGACGATCCCGGTCTCGGCGTCGACGAAGCGCAGGTTCTCCCCGGCCCGGGTCACCTCGGTCGGCGCCTGCTCGATCAGCTCGGACAACTCGCAGCCCAGCCCGCGGGCGATGGCCAGGGCATTGCGCAGGCTCGGGCTCAACATCCCGCGCTCCAGGCGCGACAACGCCGCCGCCGACACCCCGCTGTTGTGCGCCAGTTGGTCCAGGGTCACCCCCAATTGCAGGCGCCGCTGGCGTACCGCGATGCCGAACAGGTCCTGCTCGGTGTGCTCGTCTGTGTCTCTCATGCTGCTCCTGTCATCTTGCAATTTGCTTATCCGCAAATATAATTGCGAAAAAGCAAATGTCGAGTCTGTGAAATGAATGCCTTCCTCGCCGCATCCCCCGTGTTTTCCTCGATCCTCGCCCTCGGGCTCGGCATCCGCTCGCTGCACGCGGCGCTGCTGGGGGTACTGGCTGCGCTGATGGCGGCCATTATTGCCTTTCCACTGGGCACAGCGGAAATCGGCGTGGCCCTGCTCAAGTGGCTGCCGCTGGTGCTCGAGGTGGTGCTGATCGTCGGTGGCGGGCTGCTGATGTCCGAGGTCCTGCGTCACGCCGGGGCGCAGGCGGCGCTGGCCAACTGGATCAAGGGCCGCGCCGGCACCGGTGTCGGCGCGGTACTGCTGGTGGTGCATGGCATCACCCCGTTCGCCGAGTCGGTGACCGGTTTCGGCATTGGCGTGACCATCGGCATCCCGCTGCTGGTGTTCATGGGCCTGCCGGGGCGGCATGCCGCGCTGATCGGCCTGCTCGGCCTGTGCGCGGTGCCCTGGGGGTCGATGGGCCCGGGCACGATGATCGCCGCGGGCCTGGCCGGTTTGCGTTTCGATGAGCTGGGCGTGGCCTCGGCGGCGCTGAGCATCCTGCCGTTCGCGGTCAATGGCTGCGTTGCCGCGTGGCTGGTCAGCCAGCCGGGGCAGCGCCCGCGGGCAATGATGCTGGCGCTGGGTTCGGCGCTGGTCCTGACCCTCGCGGTAGGCCTGTCGAACCTGGCCTTCGGTACCGCGCCGGCCGGGGCGCTGGGCAGCGTGGCGATCATCTGCCTGCACCTGCTGCGTGGCGCCAAAGGTGGCGAGGCGCTGCTGCCCATTGGCCGGCGTGCCCTGCAGGCGTACGGACTGCTGCTCGGCGGGGTCCTGGTGGCCGGCAGCGTGGTGCGTTTCAGCGGGCTCTCCGAGGCCTGGCACTACGTCGCCTCGCCAGCCCTGTGGCTGTTCGTCGCGGCGCTCTGGTTCAGCGCCGGGCGCCCGCCCGCCGAACCGCTGGCGCGGGCCTGGAGCGCCTGGTTGCAGGTCGCGCCGGTGACCGCGCTGTTCATCATCATGGGCATCGTCATGGCGGTCAGCGGGACCGCTGCCTACCTCGCCCGCCTGCTGGCGGAAATCGGCACCGGCTACCTGGCGATCTCGCCCTTCGTCGGCGCCCTGGGCGGCTTCGTCACCGGTTCGAGCAGCGGCTCCAACGCCATGTTCGCCGCGACCCAGGCGGAAATCGCCCGCTCGCTCGGGGCCAACCTGCTGCTGTTCATGGCCACCCACAACGTCGCCGCGGCGATCTCCATCCTCGCTTCGCCGGGCAAGATCGAAATGGCCCTGCAACTGGCCGGCGACGCCGCGGCGCAACGGCGCTGGGTGCAGCGCATGGCGATCGCCGTGGTCCTGTGCAGCGCCGGGCTGATGGCGCTGGTCAACGTGCTGGCTGGCCGCTGGTTCTAAAGCACTAGCGGCTCAGGCCCAACGACGACTGGCGCAATAGGCTTCGAGCGACTAGCGTCACTGCTCGATCAATCACAACACCACGAGGTGAACACGATGAGCATGATGGACTGGGATGGTTACCGTACGCAGTTGATGGCCGGCATCGGCGATCTGAAACAGCTCTCCCCCGACACCGTGGCGGGCTACATGACTGCCAGTGGCGCGGGGGCCAAGACCAATCACCTGGATGCCAAGACCCGCGAGCTGATTTCCCTGGCGGTGGCCGTTACCACCCGCTGCGACGGCTGCATCGCCGTGCATTCGCAGCAGGCGGTCAAGCATGGCGCGAGCCGCGAGGAAATCGCCGAGGCGCTGGGGGTGGCCGTGGCGATGAATGCTGGTGCGGCGCTGGTGTATTCGGCGCGGGCGCTGGATGCGGTGGGCAAGGCTGGCGAGTAGGTTCTGGCGGGGGGCTTGCGGGGCTGGTAGGTGATGGCCTGGTGGGAAATCGCATGAAGGCTGCCAGGTGCCTGTCTTGAGTCTTGCAGCGCCCTCCAGATCGAGCGCCGCCCGCGCGGCGCATCGCGGGCTACGCCCGCTCCCACATTTGTTGCAACGTACCTATGCCTGACAGGCCATGGTTGACCGCCTTGTTGGTTCGACGCGATACCGAGTCGAACCCAACAGCCTCCCCGCGATGCATCGTCGAAAAAACAAAGGCTGACAACTCAAATCCCACAGGCCATGGCACGTTGCAACAAATGATTGGGTCGAGGTAACGGGACTAGTGCCCGTTACCCCTCCCACACCACCGGACGTGCGGTTTTCCGCATCCGGCGGTTGGATCGCTCAGCGTTGCACTGAGGCGAGATCTTGCGCAGTGATCAGTCCA
>NZ_JAVYJH010000039.1:0-28962 GCF_032621685.1 Pseudomonas sp. zfem002
CCACACGAATTGCTTGATTCAGTTGTTAAAGAGCGGTGGCTGAAGTCTTTCGCTTCAACCGAGGCGCGCATTCTACGCCTTCCTCTAAGTCTGTCAAGCGTTTATTTTGAAGTTTTTCAGAATTTCTCGTTCAACTTCAAACACTTGCTTCAGCTACATCGGCGATCACTCGCTGTCTGTGGGGGCGCATTCTACCGATTCAAAAAGACCCGTCAAGGGAATATTTCGAAAATTTTCAAAAATTTCACGTACTTGGCGTTGAACCCCTGCAGCACGCAATCG
The DNA here is from genome assembly GCF_032621685.1 of Pseudomonas sp. zfem002. Lineage (NCBI taxonomy): Bacteria > Pseudomonadati > Pseudomonadota > Gammaproteobacteria > Pseudomonadales > Pseudomonadaceae > Pseudomonas > Pseudomonas sp. zfem002. The sequence goes on from NZ_JAVYJH010000039.1 coordinate 283, forward strand.
CGTCTATATAGAAGCCGGCAGACGAGCGCCCGATCACCCTTCAAATGGCTCACAAGGCCATTCTTGAGCCTGTGTGATTGTTCAACAATGGCCGACGTTTTATGCGATAAACGGCGCCCCCTGGAAAATACGACCACCATGACGGACAACAAACGAGGCAAGGGACTTTCATTTGTCAGAAGGATCCATGCACCGCGCACCATCGGCATGGGCATCGGCCTGCTCGGCGTTTATGCCGGCATGGAGCCCCTCGCCCCACCGACCTGGGTGTGGATCGCCATGTTCTTCAACGGGCTGGCCTGGCCCCATGTCGCCTATCTGCTCGGCCTGCGCTCGCAGACGCCCTACCAGACCGAACAGCGCAGCCTGCTGATCGACTCCATGACCGGCGGCTTCTGGGCCGCCGCGATGCAGTTCAATCCGCTGCCGAGCGTCACCATCCTGTCGATGATGACCATGAACAACGTTGCCGCCGGCGGACAGCGCCTGTTCCTGCGCGGCGTGGTCGCCCAGGTTGCCGGTATCCTGCTGGGCCTGGCGATCTTCGGCCCGGGCCTGCAACTGGTCAGTACTACCCAGCAGGTCTACGCCTGCCTGCCGATGCTGACCCTGTACCCGCTGGCCCTGGGCTGGGTGTGCTATCGCCTGGCGATCCAGCTCGCCGAGCACAAACGCCGCCTCAGCGCCCTGAGCCGGACCGACAGCCTCACCGGCCTGCTCAACCACGGCTCATGGAAGGACCTGCTGCAACTCAAGTTCCAGACCTGCCAGCAGCAACGCCGCAGCGCAGTGATCGCGATCATCGACATCGATCACTTCAAGCGCATCAACGACAGCTACGGACATGTGGTCGGCGACGCCGTGCTGCGGCATTTGAGCAAGGAACTGAAAAGCAACCTGCGCGAGGACGATCTGGCCGGACGCTACGGTGGCGACGAGTTCTGCGTGATCCTCCCCGAGACCAGCCTGGAACAGGCCACACGCATCATGGAGCGCCTGCGCCAGCGGGTCGCCAGCTACCGCGACGAATCCCAGCCAGAGCTGCGAATCAGCCTGAGTATCGGGCTCGCCCTCTGCCGCACCGATTTCGACGATCCGGTCGCCTGGCTCAATGAAGCCGACCGCGCCCTGTATACCGCCAAGAACAATGGCCGCGACCAGGTCAATTTCGCCGACGCGAGCAGCAGCGCCGCGAGAGTCGCCTATCCTGAGTGAAGTTCGCCCGCGCGACGCCTGCGCCGCGGGTGTTTTCCCGACAGGACCGGCACACCATGGCCAGGAACGCCAACACCCCTTCCAGCAGTTCGCGTCCACGGCTGCACGCGCGCAAGCTGATCGTCGCCATCGCGCTGCTGTTCACCCTCGCGTGCGCCGTCGCGCTGGGCGCGCTGTTCCACATCGCCTATCAGTTGAATCAGGGAGAAAGCAGCAAGAGTACCTTCTACGCCGACAAGGCCCTGCAGCAGCGACTCGACGCTTCCCGGCAGTTTCTGTCCAGTTATGCCGTATGGGACGCCGCCTATCAGCACCTCGATGGGGAAGCCGACCGGCACTGGGCCTATATAGAGAAGAACGTCGGAGAATCGCTGTACAGCGCCAGCGGCTATGAAGGGGTCTTCGTCGTCGATGACCAGCGCACCAAGTACGCCCTGTTCAAGGGACAACCGAGCGAAGCCGCGGTCAGCGCCTACCTCGACGCCCCCCTGGCGGAGATCATCGGGCAAGCCCGCGCCCTGGCCGTCGAGCGCGGGCAACTGAGCCGCTACGTATTGTTCAACGGCTGGCCCGCGATCCTCACCGCGGCGGCGATCCGCCCGGACAACAAAGTGCTCGATGTCGACCCGCAAACCACGTCGGTGCTGCTGTTCGTCGACCAGTTGACCCAGTCCAAACTGGACAACCTGGCCGACGACGCCGGCCTCAGCGGCATGCACATCGTCAAACAGGACCAGCAGTTCGCGGATGCCCCCTCGCTGTCCCTCGATCCACTCGGCTACAGCCTGCAGTGGACTCCGGCACGCCCGGGCGATCACCTGCTCTGGGCCATGCTGCCGCCCTTGCTCGGCGCCATGCTGGTGTTGGCGTTGCTGATGGTGTGGTTCTTCCGCTATGCGCTGCGCACCTCGCGGGAGATCGACGACAACCTGAACCACCTGCAGGCCAGCAATCAGGCGCTGGAAGCCAGCGAACAGCGTTTTCGCGCGGTCGCCGAGGCAGCGTCCGACTGGATCTGGGAAACCGACCGACAACAACGCCTGACCTATCTGTCGCAACGCTTCGTGGATGTCACCGGCTACCGCACCAGCGACTGGCTCGGCCAACCGCTGAACCTGCTGCTCAGCGGCGATACCACTCCCCTCGGCGCCTGGCTCGACGATCTCGACGAACCCACCAGCCAACAGGCCTCGCACCTGCGCTGCGCCTACCGCGACCAGCACAACGTGCTGCGCTTCTGCCGGCTCTCGGCACGACCGATTCGACTGAACGGCAAACCCGCGGGATTTCGCGGCACCGCCAGCGATATCACCGACGAAGTCGCCGCCCATGCGCGCATCCAGCATCTATCGATGCACGACGCCCTGACCGGCCTGGCCAACCGCAACAAGCTTTCGCGTTTCCTCGAACAGGCCCTGCTCAAAGGCCAGGAGGCGACGCCGCTGACCTTGATCCTGCTCGATCTGGACAGTTTCAAGCCGATCAACGACTCCCTCGGCCACGCCGCCGGCGACGCGGTGCTGCTGGAGGTGGCCGCGCGCCTGCGGGAAAGCACCCGCGACGGCGACCTGGTGGCGCGCCTGGGCGGCGACGAGTTCGTCCTGGTCATCGCCAATATGGACAATCGCAACGAAATCGATCGTTTCTGCGCACGCCTGATCGAAAGCCTGCACCAGCCCATCCTCTATGAAGAACACGGCCTGCACATCGGCGCCAGTCTGGGCATCTCGCAGACCCGCGTGCAGGGATTCGATGCCGGCGAGCTGATTCGCTGTGCCGATGTCGCCCTGTACCAGGCCAAGGCCGAGGGCAAGAATACCTGGCGCTATTTCTCGGCGGAGATGAACCAGCAGATCCAGTACCGCCGGCAATTGGAGAATGATCTGCGCCGGGCAGTGAAGAATCACGAGTTCGTTCTGCACTTCCAGCCGCGCTACCGCCTGCAGACCCTGGAGATCGTCTCGGTCGAGGCGCTGGTGCGCTGGCAGCATCCGGTCGAGGGCCTGCTCGGCCCGGACACCTTCATTCCCCTGGCCGAACAGACCGACCTGATCGTCCCCCTGGGTCTCTGGGTGCTGCGCCGCGCCTGCGAGATCGCCCGGGACTGGCCGGCGCCGTTGCTGGTCTCGGTCAACCTGTCACCCGCGCAGTTCTCGCGCAGCGACGTGGTCGCCGACGTCCGCCAGATCCTCGTCGAGACCGGCTTCGCGGCGCAGCGCCTGGAACTGGAAATCACCGAGAACGTCATGCTCAACGACATCGAAGGTGCGCTGGGCACCATGAATGCCCTGAAAGAACTCGGTGTGCGCCTGAACATGGACGATTTCGGGACCGGCTACTCCTCGCTGGGCTACCTGCGTACCTACCCGTTCGACAGCATCAAGATCGACAAGCGCTTCGTCGCCGGCCTCAGCAGCGACAACAACGACCGCGCCGTGGTCCAGGCCATCATCAACCTGGGCAAGGCCATGGGCCTGACGGTGACGGCCGAGGGCGTGGAAAACGAGCAGCAGCTGCTCGCCCTCGGCATGGAGCAATGCCACGAAGTGCAAGGTTTCTATCTGAGCCGGCCGCTGGATCAGGAGGCGTTCGAGGCCCTGCTGCAACGCCATCCGCTCCCCCACGACCAGGTCGGCTAGGCCAGGCGCCGGCGCTGGGCCATGATCTCCGGCAGGTCGCGACGCCGTTGATAGACCCGCAGCGGCTCGCTGACATTGAGGCGGTCGTCGACGTTCTGTTCCAGCAGGACATCGATCAGTTCGCGACTGAGGGTCATGACCTCGCCCTCGCCCGCCTGCCAGACGAACTCGCTGCTGGGGGTGATGCTGTCGTCGGCCACGTCCATGCCGAACGAGTCCTCGCTGAAACGCACGATGTGTTTGCCGAGCTTGCGGTGGAAACCGACAAAGCCCTTGAGCTGGTCGGCGGCGGCGCAGATGGCCTGGGAAGTGATGTGCATGTCAAACCTCGCTGAAAACACCCGAGTGGATGCAGGTCGAAAGGAGTTGGCACGCAAGAGAAGAGGCAGTCCTCTGCCGGGAATGCTCGAATGCTGCAAGGGTACTGGAAATTGCCTACCGTTTGTGCCGAATTTTCTTCCAAGCCGCGGATGCTCGCTACACTAGCAATCCACGCTTGTATCCGGTGTTCGACTCCTGATGAAAAATGCCCCCCTTTCAGACAGCGCTACCATTGGCCGGATCAGCGTGATTCCGGCCATTCTGCAGGTCATCAGCGAAACCACCGGGCTGCGCTTCGCCGCCGTCGCCCGGGTCACCGAAGCGCGCTGGACGGCCCTGGCGGTGCTCGACACCCTGGGCTTCGGGGTCACCGTGGGCGGCGAGCTGGATGTGTCCACCACCCTGTGCAACGAGATCCGCCTGGCGCGAAAAACCATCGTCATCGACCGCGCCAGCGAAGACCACGAGTACTGCGAACACCCGACACCACGCCTGTACGGCTTCGAAAGCTACATCGCGGTACCGGTGTTCCGTAGCGACGGCAGTTTCTTCGGCACCATCTGTGCCCTCGATCCGTTGCCGCGCGCGCTCAGGGGCAGCGCGATACAACCGATGATGGAGGCCTTCGCGCGCCTGCTGTCGATCCAGATCGAGAGCGAGGAAAGTGTCCAGCGCACCGAAATCGCCCTGGAAAAGGAACGCGAAATCGCCGGCCTGCGGGAGAAGTTCATCGCCGTGCTCGGCCACGACCTGCGCAACCCGCTGTTCGCCATCACCGCCGGTGCCGAGCTGCTGAGCAAGCGCCTGACCGACGAGCGCTCACGGACCATTGCCGAGCACATCCTCACCTCCGGCCATCGCGCCACCCAACTGGTCCGCGATGTCCTGGACTTCGCCCGTGGTCGCCTGGGCGACGGCATCACCCTGAACATTCAGCCCTGCCCGGACCTCGACCAGGCGCTGCGGCACGTTGCCGCCGAACTGCAGCGGGTGCATCCGCTGCGGGTGATCGAACTGGACATCGGCGACCTGTCGGAACTGAACTGCGACCGCGAGCGCATTTGCCAGGTGCTCTCCAACCTGATCGCCAATGCCCTGCAGCATGGCGACGAAAGCGGGCCGATCAGGATTCGCGCCGGCATCCTCGACGATCAGTTCGTCCTCAGCGTGCACAACACCGGCGAACCCATCGCCCCCGCAATCATGACGCAGATGTTCGAACCCTTCTCCCACCCCGCCTCGGACGCACCGCAGGTCGGTCTCGGGCTGGGCCTGTATATCGCCAAGCAGATCGCCATTGCCCATGGCGGACGCATGGAAGTGCGCTCGTCCGCCGAGGCCGGGACCCTGTTCAGTCTGTATCTGCCACTGGATCGAGCTGCGCCGTCAGCAACTGCGCCAGCCAATCCATGAACGCGCGCACGCGCGGCGGCAGGTAGCGCTGGCGGGCGTAGAGCAGTGAGATCGGCATGCTCGGCGGTACATGTTGCGGCAGGAAGGCGCGCAGGCGCCCGGACGCCAGGTAGTCGCGCACACCGACATGCGGCACCTGGATGATGCCCAGTCCGGCCAGCGCGGCGCTTTCGTAGGCATCGGTATTGTTCGCGGTGATCGCACCGGCCATCTCCACGAAGTGGGTAGTACCGCCGTGCTGATACTCGAAACCCGCGCTGCGAGTGCCGAGGGTTTGCACGTAGTGCACCAGTTGGTGATGGTCCAGATCCGCCAGCGATGTCGGTGTGCCATGACGCTCGAGGTAAGCGGGACTGGCGCAATTGACCATCGCCAGGCGTCCCAGTGGCCGTGCCACGACCGCCAGGTCGCTGAGCGCGCCGATGCGCAGCACGCAGTCGAAACCCTCGCGCAGCAGGTCGACCTGGCGATCGGTGCAACTGACCTCGACGCTGAGCCCGGGATGGCGCGCCATGAACGCCGGCAGACGCGGCAGGATGATGCGTCGGGCCATGCGCGTCGGCAGGTCGACCCGCAGGCAGCCGCTGAGATCGGCCGGATCGGCGCGAAACAGGCCTTCGATTTCCTCCAGGCGCGAGAGCAGTTCCTTGCTCCGCTCGTAGAGTTGCAGACCGTCCTGGGTCGCCTGCACGCGCCGCGTCGAGCGATTGAACAAGCGCGCGCCGAGCTGGCTTTCCAGGGTGCGGACCTGCTCGGAGACGGTGGAGCGCGGCAGGCCCAGTTGCTCGGCGGCCAGGGTGAAGCTGGCCAGTTCGTTGACCCGGATGAAGGTACGCAGCAGTTCCGGCTTGAGCATGGGCGGACACCTTATTGTTCGATAATGACGAACAGTATTTCCGAAATTCGTGGATCTATCAGGAAAACAACGACCAATAGACTTCTCTCAACGTCAACGTCCCCAACGAGGTACCGCACATGTCCCGCAAGATCGCACTCATCACCGGCGCCAGCCGTGGCCTGGGCAAGAACGCCGCACTGCATCTGGCCAAACAGGGCTTCGACATCATCGGCACCTACCACAGCAAGGCCGGCGAGGCGCAGACGCTGGTGAGCACCCTGCAACAGTCCGGCGCCCGCGCGGCCATGCTGCAACTGGACGTGGGCGACAGCGCCAGCTTCGCAACCTTCGCCAGCAGTTTGCGCGACACCCTGGAACGCGACTTTGCCCGGGCCAGCCTGGATGTGCTGGTGAACAACGCCGGGATCGGCATCAACGTGCCCTTCGCCGAGACCAGCGAAGCACAGTTCGACCAATTGCTGAACATCCAGCTCAAAGGCCCGTTCTTCCTGACCCAGCACCTGCTGCCGCTGATCGCCGACGGCGGCCGGATCATCAATATCTCCACCGGTCTGACCCGCTTCGCCTTGCCCGGCTATGCCGCCTATGCCGCGATGAAAGGCGCCATGGAGGTGCTGACCCGCTACCAGGCCAAGGAACTGGGTGCCCGCGGCATCCGCGTGAATATCCTCGCGCCCGGGGCGATCGAAACCGATTTCGGTGGTGGCGTGGTGCGGGACAACGAAGGGGTCAACGCCTTCATCGCTGGCAATACGGCGCTGGGCCGGGTCGGCCTGCCGGATGACATCGGTGCGGCCATCGCTGTCCTGGCCAGCGATGGCGCCGGCTGGGTGACCGGTCAGCGCCTGGAGGTCTCCGGCGGCATGTTTCTCTGAGTGGCGGGTTCGCCCAGGGCCGCCTGCAACTGCGCCAGCGCCGGCAGTTGCAGGGCCTGGGCGGCATAGCACAGACCCACCCGACGACTCGGCGCGGCGCCCTGGCAGGGGCGCCACTGCACGCCGGGATGATGCTCCACCAGGGACTGCGGCAGCAGCGCCTGGCCCAGCCCCGCCGCGACCAGATACACCGCCTGCTGCAGGGTCGCTGCCTGTCCCACCGCATCCTGCGCCGCTTCGCCGTAGAACCCGAGCAAGCGCTGGTGAGAAGCGTCCCGTGGACAGATGATCCAGCGTTGCCCGCTACCAGCCGCCGGCAGCGCCAGGACGAACGGTTCCTCCCACAACGGCAGGAACAGCTCGTCCTCGCAGCACAAGGTCTCCACCCCCAGGCGCGCGTCGCCGGCGCAACCGTCGAGCAGGGTCAGTTGCAACGGTGGCAGGGCCGCGCTGGCCATGCGAATGAACGACTCCACGTGCGCCGCGGCGATATCCGCCTCGATCCCCAGTTGCAGCGAGATCTGCCGCCGCCCTTCGCGAAACTGCCTGCCCAGGGCCTCGGCCTCGGCCACCATGCGCTGCGCCTGCGGATACAGGACCCGCGCCGGCTCGCTGACCTCCACGCCACGGGCCTGACGCTGGAACAGTTGCACGCCCAGTTCGTCTTCCAGCTGGCGGATGGTCACCGACAGCGAGGGCTGCGCCACGCACAGGCGCTGGGCGGCGGCGGTGATGTTGCGTTCTTCGAAGACCGCGATGAACGCCTTCAGGTGTCGTATATCCATAGTCATTTCCGATGCCAGCCAGCGGAATAAGCCGTTTCTCAAGCCTTTCCGCGCTCAATAGAATTCAGTCATTCAATTCGATTATGCCTTGGAGGTCATCATGCTCAAGCCCCTGATCATCATCACCGGTGCCAGTTCCGGCATCGGCGAAGCCTGCGCCCGCCTGTTCGCCGCCGCCGGCCACCCGCTCCTGCTGCTGGCCCGACGCCTGGAACGGATGCAGGCGCTGAACCTGCCCAACACCCTGTGCCGGGCCGTGGACATCCGCGATCGCCAGTCCTTCGCCGCCGCCGTGCGCGAAGCCGAGGCCGCCTTCGGTCCGGCCGATGCCTTGATCAACAACGCGGGGGTGATGCTCCTCGGCCATATGCACGAACAGGACCCGGAGCAGTGGGAGCGCATGCTCGACATCAACGTGAAGGGCCTGCTCAACGGCATCCACCTGCTGGTGGGCGGGATGATCGAGCGCCACCACGGCACCCTGATCAACGTCAGTTCGGTGGCTGGACGCAAGACCTTCCCCAATCACGTGGCCTATGTCGGCACCAAGTTCGCCGTGCACGGGATTTCCGAGAACCTGCGCGAGGAGCTGTCGCCGCACAACGTGCGGGTGGTGACCATCGCCCCGGGTGCGGTGGAGACCGAGCTGCTCGGCCACACCACCGACGAAGGCATCAGGCAGGGCTACCAGCAATGGAAGCAGCAGGACATGGGCGGCCAGGTACTGGCGGCCGACGATGTGGCCAATGCCATCGCCTACGCCTACCAGCAACCGCAGCACGTGTGCATCCGCGAGATCGTCCTGGCGGCGACGCGCCAGCAACCCTGAGCGGGAAGCAGCGCCGCAGAGGGAAATCGCAGGCAAAAAAAATGGGCGACCGAAGTCGCCCTAAATGCCTTGCGTGCTCGTTATATCGGGAAGGATCAGCGGTCTTTGCGCTTCTGCGAGTCCTTCCAGATGAAAAGTCCGAAACCGGCGAAGAAAACAAACATCAATCCGACCGTGACGACGCCAGCGACAACCACATTATCGAAGAACATGTCGGCCTCCATTTGCCTGTGCCTGTCCGATGAGTGAACAGTAGCGAATGTGCCGGGAGGGAAAATTGACCGAAATCAATGGCGCCCCGAGCGGGCGCCGAAGGCGGGTGCAGGTTTGACCTGCATCAAGATTTTCAGCGCTTGCCGGGTTTGCCCTTGGGCTTTTTCTTCGATTTCCTGGTGCTGGCGATCGGCATGGCCTGCTCGAAGGCCTTGCGCACTTCGTTCAGGCGTTTGTCGTTGAGGTCGTGAATGCGACGGGCGCGCTCGGCGCCGAAATCGATCAGGTTGTCGTCTTGGCTCATGGTGGGCTCGGAGGCGGACAGCGAAGGCATCATGATGAAGCCGACTAGACTTCGATGTCCACCAGCAGGCCCTGGCGGTTCTCGCCCCCCATCAGCGGGGCGACCGGCACGGTGTTGTCGGCGTTCAGGTCATCGCCGGGCAGCGGATGGTAGGGATCGTCGGGGGACTCGTCGGCGCCCTGCTGGCCATGGCGCTGGCCCTGGCGGCGGCGCTGCTCCTCGCGCAGCAACAGCGCGGCCTGCTCCGGGTCGCGGTGCTTGAGGTCGATGGCGCCCTCGCTGGAAGAGGGTTGCGCCGGCACCACGGGCTTGATGTCCGGGGTCGGCTTGACCGGGTCCATTTGCTGCGTGATGGGGGCAGCGCTCAGCGGAATCAGCGGTGGCAGCATGGCGTTCGGTCTCCTGTCACCCTTTATATCGGCGCGTTCTATCCAGGCTTGAGGCTTCGACCAGCGTCCACGGGCAATATTGCAGGGGCCGCACGGTGCTCGACGAACGGGCATCGACACCCGCCTGGCCGCCGGATAGCCGGAATCTTTGGCCTGGATGCCGCTATCCGTTAAGATAGTCAGCTTTTTCATGGCGGGAGTCAGGCAGTATGGCGCAGCAGTATCAACCGGGACAACGCTGGATCAGCGACAGCGAAGCCGAGCTGGGTCTGGGTACCGTTCTGGCACAGGACGGCCGCTTGTTGACCGTGCTCTACCCGGCTACCGGCGATACGCGCCAGTACTCGTTGCGCAACGCCCCGCTGACCCGGGTGCGCTTCTCGCCAGGCGACCAGATCACCCATTTCGAAGGCTGGAAGCTGACCGTTCGCGAAGTCGAGACGATCGACGGCCTGCTGGTCTATCACGGCCTCGACGGGCAGAACCAGGCGCGCACCCTGCCGGAAACCCAACTGTCCAACTTCATCCAGTTCCGCCTGGCCAGCGACCGCCTGTTCGCCGGGCAGATCGACCCGCTTTCGTGGTTCTCGCTGCGCTACAACACCCTGGAACACACCAGCCGCCAGTTGCAGTCGTCGCTGTGGGGCCTGGGCGGCGTGCGCGCCCAGCCGATCGCGCACCAGTTGCACATTGCCCGTGAAGTGGCCGACCGGATCGCCCCGCGGGTTCTCCTGGCCGACGAAGTGGGCCTGGGCAAGACCATCGAAGCCGGCCTGGTGATCCATCGCCAGCTGCTCTCCGGCCGCGCCAGCCGCGTGCTGATCCTGGTTCCGGAAAACCTCCAGCACCAGTGGCTGGTGGAAATGCGCCGGCGCTTCAACCTGCAGGTCGCCCTGTTCGATGCCGAGCGTTTCATCGAGAGCGATGCCAGCAATCCGTTCGAGGACGCGCAGTTGGCACTGGTCGCCCTGGAATGGCTGACCGAGGACGACAAGGCCCAGGACGCGCTGTTCGCCGCGGGCTGGGACCTGCTGGTGGTGGACGAGGCGCATCACCTGGTCTGGCATGAAGACCAGGTCAGTCCGGAATACGCGCTGGTCGAACAGCTCGCCGAAGTCATTCCCGGCGTCCTGCTGCTGACCGCGACCCCGGAACAACTGGGTCAGGACAGTCACTTCGCCCGTCTGCGCCTGCTCGACCCGAACCGTTTCCACGACCTGGCCGCCTTCCGCGCCGAGAGCGAGCACTATCGCCCGGTGGCCGAAGCCGTTCAGGAACTGCTCGACAATGGCCGTCTGTCAGACAAGGCCCACGCCACCATCCAGGGCTTCCTCGGTGCCGAGGGCGAAGCGCTGCTGGCCGCGGTCAGCGATGGCGACACCCAGGCCAGCGCCCGCCTGATCCGCGAACTGCTGGACCGCCACGGCACCGGCCGCGTGCTGTTCCGCAATACCCGCGCCGCGGTGCAGGGTTTCCCGCAGCGTCAACTGCACGCCTACCCGCTGCCCTGCCCCGACCAGTACATGGAGTTGCCGGTCGGCGAGCACGCCGAGCTGTACCCGGAAGTCAGCTTCCAGGCCCAAGGTGACAGCGACGAGGAAAACCGCTGGTGGCGTTTCGACCCGCGGGTCGACTGGCTGATCGATACCCTGAAGATGCTCAAGCGGGTCAAGGTCCTGGTCATCTGCGCCCACGCCGAAACCGCCATGGACCTGGAAGACGCCCTGCGCGTGCGTTCCGGCATCCCGGCCACGGTGTTCCACGAAGGCATGAGCATCCTCGAGCGCGACCGCGCCGCGGCGTACTTCGCCGACGAGGAATTCGGCGCCCAGGTGCTGATCTGCTCGGAAATCGGCAGTGAGGGCCGCAACTTCCAGTTCGCCCACCATCTGGTGCTGTTCGATCTGCCGGCGCACCCGGACCTGCTGGAGCAGCGCATCGGTCGTCTCGACCGGATCGGCCAGAAGCACACCATCGAGCTGCACGTGCCGCACTTGCAGAACAGCCCGCAGGAGCGCCTGTTCCAGTGGTACGACCAGGCCCTGAATGCATTCCTCGCCACCTGCCCGACCGGCAACGCCCTGCAGCATCAGTTCGGCCCGCGCCTGCTGCCACTGCTGGAGGACACCGATGATGGCCAGTGGCAAGCGCTGATCAACGAAGCGCGCGCCGAGCGTGAGCGTCTCGAAACCGAACTGCACAGCGGTCGCGACCGTCTGCTGGAGCTCAACTCCGGTGGTGCCGGCGAAGGCCAGGCGCTGGTCGAGGCGATCCTCGAGCAGGACGACCAGTTCGCCCTGCCGATCTACATGGAAACCCTGTTCGACGCCTTCGGTATCGACAGCGAGGACCACTCGGAAAACGCCCTGATCCTCAAGCCGAGCGAGAAGATGCTCGACGCCAGTTTCCCGCTGGGCGACGACGAGGGCGTGACCATCACCTACGACCGCGACCAGGCACTGTCCCGCGAGGACATGCAGTTCCTGACCTGGGAACACCCGATGGTGCAGGGCGGCATGGACCTGGTGCTAAGCGGCTCGATGGGCAACACCGCCGTCGCACTGATCAAGAACAAGGCGCTCAAGCCGGGCACCGTCTTGCTGGAACTGCTCTACGTCAGCGAAGTGGTCGCCCCGCGGGCGCTGCAACTGGGTCGCTACCTGCCGCCGGCGGCGCTGCGCTGCCTGCTCGACGCCAACGGCAACGACCTGGCGCCGCGAGTGGCCTTCGAAACCCTCAATGACCAGTTGGAAAGCGTGCCGAAAGCCAGCGCCAACAAGTTCATCCAGGCCCAGCGCGACGTGCTGACGCCACGCATCAACGCCGGCGAAGCCAAGGTCATGCCGCGTCATGACGAGCGCGTGGCCGAAGCGCAACGACGCCTGGCGGCGGAAACCGACGAGGAACTGGCGCGCCTGACCGCGCTGCAGGCGGTCAACCCGACGGTGCGTGACAGCGAGATCGTGGCGCTGCGCAAGCTGCGCGAGGATGGCCTGGCGATGCTGGACAAGGCGGCGCTGCGGCTGGAGGCGATTCGGGTGCTGGTCGCCGGTTGAGTCCTAGCGACATAAAACCTGTGGGAGCTGGCCTACCAGCTCCCACAAGGTTCGCGACGTACTAAACGGCTTCGGCGCCCTTGCCTGCCTCCGCCCCACCCTCCTCCAGCATCCCCGCCTTCATCCGCTGCGCATCCCGGGCAAAACTCCGCGCCGCCAGCAGCAGGAACACCAGGGTCATCAGCAACGCCAGCGGGATCAACCCCATGGCATCATGCAGGCCGACCGCCTTGAACGCCTCGCTCATCTCCAGCGCCTCCGCCTCCAGCATCGCCGCCTTGGCGTAATGGTCCGACAACGATCCCACCACCACCGGCCCCAGCCCGCCGCCCAGCAGATACAGTCCGGCGAAGAACAGCGCCATCGCCGTCGCCCGCAGACGCGGCTGGACCACGTCCTGTATGGCGGTGTAGACACAGGTGTAGAAGTTGTAGGCAAACAGCCAGCCGATGCCGAACAGGGCCACGAACACGCCGATCTCCACCCGCCCGGCATACAGGGCGACGCCGGTGCCCAGCGTCGCCACCAGCATGCTGAAGGCGCCGAACAGCAGGCGTCCATTGACCCTGCGCTGATGGACCTTGTCGGCGATCCAGCCCCCCAGGGTCAGGCCGATCAGGCCGGTCACGCCGACGATCACCCCGGTCGCCACCGCCGCCTGCTGCAGCGACAACTGAAAATAGCGCTGCAGCATCGGCACCATGAACGAGTTGCAGGCATAGCTGGCGAAGTTGTAGGCCAGCCCCGCCAGCACCAGCCAGCCAAACGTGGGAATGCTCAGCACCCGGCGCAGCGGCCGGTCCAGTGGTGCCTGCGACGAGGCCACGGTTTCTGCGGCACCCCGCGCCGGCTCGCGGATGAAGAACACGAACACCGCCAGCAGCAGCCCTGGCACCGCAGCAATGAAGAACGGCGCACGCCAGCTGCCGAAGTACTGGACCATGGCGCCAATGCTGAAGAAGGCCAGCAGCAACCCCAGCGGCAGGCCGAGCATGAAGATCCCCATGGCCCGGGCGCGGCGCTCGGCGGGAAACAGGTCGCCGATCAGCGAGTTGGCCGCCGGCGCATAGCTGGCCTCGCCGATCCCCACACCCATGCGCACCAGCAGGAAGCTCCAGAAACTGCCGACCATGCCGTTGACCGCGGTCAGCCCGCTCCACACCGTCAGCCCCCAGCCCATCACCTTGCGCCGCGATCCGGTATCGGCCAGACGTCCGAGCGGCAGGCCGGCAATGGCGTAGACCAGCGTAAAGGCAGTGCCGATCAGGCCGATCTGCAGATCGCTCAGGTGCCACTCCAGGCGAATCGGCTCGATGACGATGGCGGGAATGGTTCGATCGAAGAAATTGAACAGGTTGGCCAGGAACAGCAGGAACAGAATGCGCCAGGCATTGGCCGCTTGGGTGGGGCTGTGCATCGTTCGATCCCTCGTCGTTTTTCTTGGCGTGCGCTGCACGCCGCTGAAAATCTAGAAGGCATTCCGGGCACTGTCTGCCATCTTGCAACGGGCTGATGGCGGGTAATTGTAACCATTTGCGCTGTTAGAACGTTCGGCGATAACGCTTATACCCCAATCATTGAAATCAATCTGCCATTAACTCCGATGACATCACTCGGTCTTTCTATAATGAATTCCAAAAGAGTCTCCAGGCGGTTTGGGGGACGAGTGCAAACTCGACTGAACTGAGAGGCGCGCTATGGATTGGCTCCACAGGCTGCTCGCCGCACACCCGGCTGGACACTTCGCCATCGAGGCTCACCACAATCCCTACCTGATCCTGCTCGCCTATCTGGTGATGTGCGCGGGCAGTTTCGCCACCCTCGACATCATCGAGCGCATCGGCGATGCCGAACAGGCCAGCGCGCGGCGCCGCTGGAAAGTCCTCGGCGCCTGCTGCCTGGCCTGCAGCGTGTGGGCGATGCACTACATCGGCATGCTCGCCTTCGAGACCTCGCTGGACGTCCACTACGACATGTTCCTCACCGGCGTGTCGCTGTTGATCATGCTGTTCGCCGCGCTGCTGGCCATGAGTTTTCTCGGCCAGCCATTGCCGCACACCCGCCACTACTGCATGGCGGCGCTGTGCGTCGCCGCGGGGGTGGCGATCATGCACTACACCGGCATGGCCGCGATGCGCTCAAATGCCCAGCAGTACTACGACCCGACCCTGGTGGCGGCCTCGGTGGTGGTGGCGCTGGTCGCCGCACTGCTGCCGCTGCTGATGGCACGCTACCTGCGCCAGGGCCGCAGTGCCTCCCCGCTTCTGTTCAAGTACAGCGCCGCCGTGGTGATGGCCGCTGGCATCATCGCTACCCACTACACCGGCATGTGCGCCCTGAGCCTGATCCTCCCGGGCGGGACCGCACCGCAGATGACCGTCACCGACAACAGCCTGCAACTGAGCCTGACCATCGCCGTGATCACCCTGCTGATCAGTGGCAGTTGCATCAGTGCCGCCCTGTCGGACAAGAAGCTGCAAAGCAAGGAACAGGACCTGCGACGGGTCAACACCCTGCTCAGCCAGCTGGATCAGGCACGGGTCTCGCTGCAGCAGGCGGCGCACTACGATGCCCTGACCAACCTGGTCAACCGCCGCGGCTTCAACCAGATCTTCGCCGAGCGCCTCGCCGAACGGGCCCAGGCCGGCGGCATGCTGGGGGTGATGTTCCTCGACATCGATCACTTCAAGCGCATCAACGACAGCCTCGGCCACGACGCTGGCGACTGCCTGCTCAAGGCCATCGC
Source organism: Pseudomonas sp. zfem002 (assembly GCF_032621685.1). NCBI lineage: Bacteria > Pseudomonadati > Pseudomonadota > Gammaproteobacteria > Pseudomonadales > Pseudomonadaceae > Pseudomonas > Pseudomonas sp. zfem002. The sequence continues at coordinate 15,927 of NZ_JAVYJH010000039.1, forward strand.
CCACCTCATCAACTCCGCCACCCGCGCCCAGGACGTGGTAGCACGCCTGGGTGGCGACGAGTTCTGCATCCTGTTCTACCTGAAGCATCCGGAAGAGGCCCGCGGCCTCGCCCAGCGCATCCTGCAGAAAGTCCGCGACCCCATCGACCTCGGCGGCCGACGCATGGTGATGACCACCAGCATCGGCATCAGCCTCTACCCCACCGACGGCAACACCTGCGACGAACTGCTCAAGCACGCCGACCTGGCGCTGTACCAGTCCAAAGGCAGCGGGCGCAACAAGGCGCACTTCTTCAGCGACAACCTCAAGACCCGCGCCACGCTCGAACTGCAACTGGAAGAGGAACTGCGCATCGCCCTGCACGAAGACCTCGGCCTGTGCCTGTATTACCAGCCGATCTACGAGCTCGCCAGCGGCAAGGTGAGCAAGCTGGAAGCGCTGATCCGCTGGCAGCACCCGCAGCATGGCCTGCTCAGTCCCGACCGTTTCATCGGCATCGCCGAAACCAACGGCCTGATCGCCGAGCTCGACCTGTGGGTACTGCGACGGGCCTGCCACGACCTGGCGGAACTGAGCCAGCACGGCTTCGGCGATCTCAAGGTCACGGTGAACTGCTCGGCCCTCACCCTGGGTCGCGAGGAACTGGCCCAGGAAGTCGAGGACGCTCTGCACAGCGCCGGGCTGGCGGCCTGGCGCCTGGAGCTGGAAGTCACCGAGAACGCCCTGATGGCCAACATCCACAGCACCATCGCCCTGCTGCGGCGCATTCGCGAACAGGGCGTGTCGCTGTCCATCGACGACTTCGGCACCGGCTATTCCTCCCTGGCCTACCTCAAGCGCCTGCCCCTGGACACCCTGAAGATCGATCGCTCGTTCATCCAGGATGTGCCGCGTTCACGGGCCGACAACAACATCGTCCAGGCGATCATGGTCATGGCCCACACCCTGCACCTGAAGGTGATCACCGAGGGCGTGGAAACCGAAGAACAGTACGACTTCCTCCAGCAACTGGGCTGCGACGCCATCCAGGGCTACCTGCTCAGCCGACCGGTGCCGCTGGAAGACCTGCACGGGGTGCTCACGACCCTCAACCACCGCGAAGAAAGCCTCATGGCTTGCTGCGATACAGATCAATCAGCGTCGCTGGATCTTTTTCCAGATAGCCCTGACTGCCATGCAGGCGCATCAACTGTGCGGCCAGGCCACTGAGCGGTGTCGCCGAGCCCTGCTCGCGAGAGAATTTCACTGCGGTATCAAGGTCCTTGAGCAAAGTGCGCACATGCCACTTCACCGGCTCGAAGCGACTCTCGGCCATCTGCGGGGCAAGAATCTGCAACGGTTTCGAATCGGCGAAGCCGCCGGCCAGGGCCTCAGCGATCAGACTGGCAGCGACCCCGGACTGCTCGGCCAGGGCCACCACCTCGGCGATCACCAGGGCATTGCAGGCGACGATCATCTGGTTGCAGGCCTTGGTCACCTGCCCCGCGCCCACCCCGCCCATATGGGTCACCCGCTGACCGAGCGCCAATAGCGCCGGACGTACGCGCTCCAGGTCCGCCGCCTCGCCACCGACCATGATTGCCAGGGTGCCCGCCTCGGCGCCCGGGGTACCGCCGGACACCGGCGTATCCAGCCAGCTCATGCCCGTGGCGGCCTGCAGCTGCGCGGCCATGTCCCGCGTGGCCGTGGGTTCGAGGCTGGAGAAATCCACCAGCAACTGACCGGCCCTGGCCTTGCTGGCAATGCCGCCATCGCCGAAGACCACCTCGCGCACCACGCCGGTATCGGCCAGGCACAGCATCACCACATCGGCGGCATCACACAGCTCACCGGGGTGCTCGACCTGACGGGCCCCCGCCGCCACCAGCGGCGCGCATTTGTCCGGCGAGCGGTTCCACACGGTCAACTGATGACCGGCCGCCAGCAGCCGGCGACACATGGGCAGGCCCATCAGACCGATACCGGCGAACCCCAGGGACAAAGGCAGAGAATTGCTCATCTACAGCTCCAGACAGTTAAAGAAGTTGACGGGTTGGACGATTCAGAAACTGGCGCGACGGGAAAACCCCTAGGGTTTATAGGGTAAAACCCTATCGCTCACGCCAGAGACGCGCTGATACAGTCGCGAAACTTATCCAGGGATGGCTCAATGATATCGACTGTTGAAAGGCCTTCCCCCCAGGCACATGGCGCAAAATGACCTCCAAGAATACTCCTGCCACCGTGATTTCCGAGCTGCTTTCAGCCACCGCGCCCACTTCCTACGGGACCCGCAGCTACTACAGCCAGCCCACGCTGAGTCCGCAGCAATACCTGTACTTCACCGAACCCGACACCCAGCGCATCCTCGACAACCTCGACGGCCTGCGTGACCTGGTGTTTCCGCCGAGCCTGCATGTCGAGGACGATGCCCAGCTGCGCCTGGACCAGCAGTTCCCTTCGGTGTGCCTGATCGGCCTGGGTCGTTGCGGTTCGAACATCGCCCTGGACGTCGCCGAGCTGGTCTACAACGCGCGGACCTTCTACCTCAACGAATTCAACAACGACGATCGCGCCGGCAACGACCCGACCTGGAATCCGGCGCACTGGATCCGCAACAACCTGCGCCTGGTCCAGGCCAAGAGCGCCAAACCGGTGTTTCTGGTCGAGCCGCTGGTGATGCTCGGCGACCTGGACAAGGACATCGCCGGACGCATTCGTTTTTCCCGCAAGGGCGAGAAGAGCGGTTTTCTGCGCGACTACAGCAAGATGAAGATCATGGACCTGTCCGAGGTCCACGCCGGTGGTGCGGGCAACGCGCCGATCCTCGGCCAGTACCTGGCGAAGATCATCCTCAACAAGGAAACCCACCGCTTCTCCAGCGCCGACTGGAAACTGATCCACTCGTACCTGATCGATTCCTGCGGGATCAAGGCCAACCAGTCGCGGCTGTACTTCTATATCTTCAGCGCCGGCGGCGGCACCGGCTCGGGCATGGCCTCGGAATTCGGCCTGGCCCAGCAGTTCTCGTACATGAACAAGACCTTCGACACCAAGCCGGCCGACGAGCAGGATGGCGAGGCGGGGCATTCGTTCGTCTTCGAGCCGATCTTCACCAGCGGCATCTGCGTGCTGCCGAACATTTCCGATCATCGCAGCGAGATGTCCGAAGCCCTGCACATCAACGCCGGGCGGCTGCTGTGCAAATACCTCTCGGAAGAATGGGACTTCTCTTACAACTTCGATAACGAAGACAGCAGCGAAGCCAGCGTGATGGGGCGGATCCGCCCGTGGAACGCGATGATGCTGATTTCCAACGACATCATGCGTTACGCCGAAGAAAGCGACGACGGCAATATCCAGAACATCGACGTCAACGCCATGGAGAAGCACGCCAACCAGTACATCTCCCAGCAGATCTTCAACATCCTCACCGCCCAGGCGGTGACCACCGACTACGACCAGAACTACTTCCGTCGCGCCGGCATCGACATCGGCGAGACCATCCGCCTCGACGCCAACGACCTGTTCATGAGCCTGGCCGGCCCGGTGGCGATCGCCTACGCCGAGTCCGTGGTCCCGGAAACCCCGGGGCAGAATTCGGAAAAAGGCTTCAAGGTGTTCGAGAAGGAACAACCGCGCCTGAACATCGACGACCTGTTCTTCCGCTCCATCGACCTGCCGCACTTCAACAAGGACACCCAGGCCATCGAGGGCATCAGCCTGCTGCCGATCGAGTCGAAACGCTATCGCGCCGCCCTGGAGCAGTACCGCAACTCCGGCTGCGACGCCGCGGCGCTGCATGACCTGCATTTCTTCAAGAACTGTTCGTCGGTGGTCTCGATCGTCTCGCTGCCCAAGGACTACAAGCTGTCCTACATGGACCTGAACCGGCTCAAGACCCACCTCAACAACCTCTTCCCCAACACCACCCTGAAACGCTACGCCCTGGTGATCGGTGCCTCGGCCAACCTGTCGCTGACCACCCTGATCGCCAAGAGCCCGTGCCTGTCGGACGATTTCCTCACCCTGATCGTGGCCTTCATCAAGCGCTGCTTCGCCAGGGCGCCCTACCGCTTCGACGAGACGCTGGACAACGCCATCCTCGACTTCATCACCCGCGAGGAGTTCGAGGACGAGCGCATCGACGAGTTGCTCAACGAATTCGAGAATCCGGCGAAGATCCTCGATACCAACTGGTACGCGATCAAACCGATGTACGAGAAGAAGTACCGCGAGTTGATCAACGACAAGAACAAGTTCGTCTCGATCAACGATATTCGCCTGTCGCGAGAGTGCGTGAAGAAGGCGGTGAAATATTTGCGTGAAATTTATCGGCACCGCATCGGCAAGACCAAGGTCATTTCCCTCAATAGCCATACCGGGAAAGTCGACTACTAAGTTTTCGCGCAGACAGAAACGGGGCGTCCATCGGACGCCCCGTTTTCATTCGTGCCGCTTTTTACCCGTGCCGACTGTTACCGCCCGATCAGGGTGCGAGGGGACTGTTACCAACCGTCACCCTGCCTGAACGGTCTCACGCACCAAAATGGCCTGGCTGTGCGTTTTTACGCACCAAATAGGAGCCGGCTTACAGCGATTTGCGCTCCTGGATCACGATGAACGGCGAGACGACTACCGCCCAGATCTCTGGATCGCGGTTCTGCAGGTCAAGTGCCTGCTCCGAGGTGACAGGCCCGACGGTGCCAGCATTACGCCACAGGGCCACGCTTTCGGCACGATTCGCGGCCATTGCCTGTGCGACTTCGATCAGGTCGAGGGAAGGGTCGACCCAAATCAGGTCACCCTTTGCCCAAAAACGCTCCAAGGCTTTCCACTCGATTACCGCGGTCTCGCCGAGCAATTTGGCATAGAGGGTGCTTGGTTCATCAGTCATGGGTTCCACCAAAAATAATCCGGCTCAAATGAAAGGCCGTTATTTTTGCAGAAAAACCCAGTTTCAAATAAGTAATTGGTCGGCAGGTTCAACGAAGCCAAACGTTTCCGGACACTTCCGGACGAGTAGAAGACGCTTTTTTGTATCTTTATGTCGATCAGGCGACACCCGCGGTTTTTGCCTCGGCGGGCCTGCTTTTCAAGCGATGAAGCAGCGCTCTACACTGTACCGGTACAGTTGCCAGGGCATTCACCGGGGGCGAAACCGGAAAGTCAGGCTGCGATACGGCGTGGCCGTACCGGGTCTGTCGGGTCCTCTGCCCTGGCGCAAGGACGATAAAAATTACAACAGAATGAGTGGAGCACTATGAGTAAGGCTACTAAGCAGATTTCCAAGCTGTTCGCCGCGATGGTTCTGGCCGGCGTCGCCAGCCATTCCTTCGCCGCCGATACCATCAAGATCGGCATCGCCGGCCCGAAGACCGGCCCGGTGACTCAATACGGTGACATGCAGTTCATCGGTGCAAAACAGGCCATCAAGGACATCAACGCCGCCGGCGGCGTGGATGGCAAGATGCTCGAAGCCAAGGAGTACGACGACGCCTGCGATCCGAAGCAGGCCGTGGCCGTAGCCAACAAGGTGGTCAACGACGGCGTCAAGTTCGTGATCGGTCACCTCTGCTCCAGCTCCACCCAGCCAGCGTCCGACATCTACGAAGACGAAGGCGTGATCATGATCACCCCGGCTGCCACCAGCCCGGAAATCACCACTCGCGGCTACAAGCTGATCTTCCGCACCATCGGCCTGGACAGCGCCCAGGGCCCTGCCGCCGGCAACTACATCGCCGACCACGTCAAGCCGAAAGTCGTCGCGGTCCTGCACGACAAGCAGCAGTACGGTGAAGGCATCGCCACCGCGGTCAAGTCCACCCTGGAGAAGAAAGGCACCAAGGTCGCCGTCTTCGAAGGCCTGAACGCCGGTGACAAGGACTTCTCCTCGATCATCCAGAAGCTCAAGCAGAACAACGTCGACTTCGTCTACTACGGCGGCTACCACCCGGAACTGGGCCTGATCCTGCGCCAGGCTCAGGAAAAAGGCCTGAACGCCAAGTTCATGGGTCCGGAAGGCGTCGGCAACGACTCCATCTCGCAGATCGCCCAGAACGCCTCCGAAGGCCTGCTGGTCACCCTGCCGAAGTCCTTCGACACCGATCCGGAGAACAAGAAGATCGTCGACGCCATCAAGGCCGACGGCAAGGATCCTAGCGGTCCGTTCGTGTTCCCGGCCTACTCGGCTGTCGAGCTGATCGCCCAGGGCATCAAGAAAGCCGGCAGCCAGGACACCGACAAGGTAGCCGCGGCCATCCACGCCGGTACCTTCAAGACCCCGACCGGCGAACTGTCCTACGACGAAAAAGGCGACCTGAAAGACTTCAAATTCGTGGTCTACGAATGGCATTTCGGCAAACCGAAAACCGAAGTCTCCCCTCAGTAATTCCGTCTGACACATGACCGAAAAGCCCACTGTGCGAGCAGTGGGCTTTGTTTTACGAGGTTCATGGACCCGTTTCCCGCGATCCGGGATCGGGTTCACCTGAAAATCTTAAAACCGTCACCAGCGGTTCCCTGGCAGCGCATGCGTCGAAGTGGCCTCAGACCACAAGACCGTGCCGGGTACAGACCCACCAGTGAAATGCGTATCAGGTTTTTAGGAGCGCTGTAATGCCTGAGATCTATCACTTTTTCCAACAGCTGGTTAATGGTCTGACCATTGGCAGCACCTATGCCTTGATAGCCATTGGCTACACAATGGTTTACGGCATCATTGGAATGATCAACTTCGCCCATGGCGAGGTGTACATGATTGGTTCCTACGTGGCCTTCATCGTCCTTGCCGGACTGGCCATGATGGGTATCCATTCCCTGCCGCTGCTGATGACCGCCGCGTTCATCGCGACGATCGTCGTTACCAGTGCCTACGGCTACAGTATCGAACGGGTCGCCTACCGGCCGTTGCGTAACAGCAACCGCCTGATCCCGCTGATTTCCGCCATCGGCATGTCGATCTTCCTGCAGAACACCGTCCTGCTTTCCCAGGACTCCAAGGATAAATCCATTCCCAACCTGATTCCGGGGAGCATCTCCTTCGGTCCGGGCGGCGCGGAAGAAGTCCTGATTTCCTACATGCAGATCCTGGTCTTCGTGGTCACCCTGATCGCCATGACCGGCCTCACCCTGTTCATCTCCCGCTCGCGTCTGGGCCGGGCCTGCCGGGCCTGTGCCGAAGACATCAAGATGGCCAACCTGCTGGGGATCAACACCAACAACATCATCGCCCTGACCTTCGTCATCGGTGCCGCCCTGGCAGCCGTGGCCGCGGTACTGCTGAGCATGCAGTACGGCGTGATCAACCCCAACGCCGGCTTCCTGGTGGGCCTCAAGGCCTTCACCGCGGCAGTCCTCGGCGGCATCGGCAGTATCCCGGGCGCCATGCTCGGCGGCCTGGTGCTGGGTGTGGCCGAAGCCTTCGGCGCTGACATCTTCGGTGACCAGTACAAGGACGTCGTGGCGTTCGGTCTGCTGGTTCTCGTTCTGTTGTTCCGGCCGACCGGCATCCTGGGCCGTCCGGAGGTTGAGAAAGTATGAACAGACATCTCAAAGCGGCGTTCTTCAGCGCCCTCCTGGTCTGGGCCGTGGCCTTCCCGGTGCTTGGCCTGAAACTCAGCATCGTCGGCATCAACCTGGAAGTACATGGCCAGGGTCCCTTCACCCTCGGCGTGATCGCCCTGTGTTCGGTGCTGATGTTCCTCCGCGTGCTGTTCGACAAGCAGTGGAGCGCGGCGATGCGTTCGCGTGACCGCGGCCCGCTGATCCCCCCCAAGGTCAGCAACTACCTGACCCTGCCGAAGACCCAGCGCTACATCATCCTCGGCCTGATCGTGGTCGCCCTGGTCTGGCCGTTCTTCGGCTCGCGCGGCGCGGTCGACATCGCCACCCTGATCCTGATCTACGTCCTGCTCGGCCTCGGCCTGAACATCGTGGTCGGTCTGGCTGGCCTGCTCGACCTGGGTTACGTCGGCTTCTATGCCGTCGGCGCCTACAGCTATGCGCTGCTCTCGCACTACTTCGGCCTGAGCTTCTGGGTCTGCCTGCCGATCGCCGGCCTGATGGCCGCCACCTTCGGCTTCCTTCTCGGCTTCCCGGTGCTGCGCCTGCGCGGTGACTACCTGGCCATCGTGACCCTCGGTTTCGGTGAGATCATCCGCCTGTTCCTGCGCAACCTGACCGACCTCACCGGCGGTCCGAACGGCATCAGCAACATCGAGAAACCGACCTTCTTCGGCCTGACCTTCGAACGCAAGGCCGCCGAGGGCATGCAGACCTTCCACGAGTTCTTCGGGCTGGAATACAACTCGATCAACAAGGTGATCTTCCTCTACCTGGTGGCCCTGCTGCTGGCGCTGCTCGCGCTGTTCGTCATCAACCGCCTGCTGCGCATGCCGATCGGGCGTGCCTGGGAAGCGCTGCGTGAAGACGAGATCGCCTGCCGCGCGCTGGGCCTGAACCCGACCGTGATCAAGCTCTCGGCGTTCACCCTGGGTGCCTGCTTCGCCGGTTTCGCCGGCAGCTTCTTCGCCGCACGCCAGGGCCTGGTGACGCCGGAGTCGTTCACCTTCATCGAATCGGCGATCATCCTCGCCATCGTCGTGCTCGGTGGCATGGGCTCTCAGCTGGGCGTGATCCTCGCGGCCATCGTGATGATCCTGCTGCCTGAGCTGATGCGCGACTTCAGCGAGTACCGCATGCTGATGTTCGGCGCCCTGATGGTGTTGATGATGATCTGGCGTCCGCAGGGCCTGCTGCCTATGCAACGTCCACACATGGAGCTGCGTCGATGAGCCGCGAAATTCTGAAAGTCAGCGGCCTGAGCATGCGCTTCGGCGGCTTGTTGGCGGTCAACGGCGTGGCCCTGACCGTCAAGGAAAAACAGGTGGTTGCCCTGATCGGCCCGAACGGTGCCGGCAAGACCACCGTGTTCAACTGCCTGACCGGTTTCTACAAGCCCAGCGGCGGCACCATCCTCCTCGATGGCCAGCCGATCCAGGGCCTGGCCGGTCACCAGATCGCCCGCAAGGGCGTGGTGCGGACCTTCCAGAACGTGCGTCTGTTCAAGGAAATGACCGCCCTGGAGAACCTGCTGATCGCCCAGCACCGCCACCTCAACACCAACTTCTTCGCCGGCCTGTTCAAGACCCCGAGCTTCCGCCGCAGCGAGAAGGAGGCCATGGAGCGCGCGCTGTACTGGCTGGACAAGGTCAACCTGACCGAGTTCGCCAACCGCACCGCCGGCACCCTGGCCTATGGTCAGCAACGCCGCCTGGAAATCGCCCGCTGCATGATGACCCAACCGCGCATCATCATGCTCGACGAGCCCGCGGCCGGCCTGAACCCCAGGGAAACCGAGGACCTCAAGGCGCTGATCGCGTACCTGCGTGAATCCCACGACGTCACCGTGCTGCTGATCGAGCACGACATGAAGCTGGTCATGAGCATTTCCGACCATATCGTCGTGATCAACCAGGGCACGCCCCTGGCCGATGGCACGCCGGAACAGATCCGCGACAACCCTGACGTGATCAAAGCCTATCTGGGGGAAGCGTAAATGCTGCAGTTCGAAAACGTTTCCACCTTCTATGGCAAGATCCAGGCGCTGCACTCGGTCAACGTGGAAATCCGCCAGGGCGAGATCGTCACCCTGATCGGTGCCAACGGTGCCGGCAAATCGACCCTGCTGATGACCCTCTGCGGTTCGCCCCAGGCTCACAGCGGCAGCATCAAGTACCTGGGTGAAGAGCTGGTCGGCCAGAGTTCTTCGCACATCATGCGCAAGAGCATTGCCGTGGTGCCGGAAGGCCGTCGGGTGTTCTCGCGCCTGACGGTCGAGGAAAACCTGGCGATGGGCGCCTTCTTCACCGACAAGCGCGAGATCCCGGAGCTGATGGACAAGGTCCTGCATCTGTTCCCGCGACTGAAGGAACGCTTTGCTCAGCGTGCTGGCACCATGTCCGGCGGCGAGCAGCAGATGCTCGCCATCGGCCGGGCGCTGATGAGCAAGCCCAAGCTGCTGCTGCTCGACGAGCCGTCGCTGGGCCTGGCGCCGATCATCATCCAGCAGATCTTCGACATCATCGAACAGCTGCGCCGCGACGGCGTGACCGTGTTCCTGGTGGAGCAGAACGCCAACCAGGCGCTGAAGATCGCCGACCGCGCCTATGTGCTGGAAAACGGCCGGGTGGTGATGCAGGGCACGGGTGAGGCGCTGCTGACCGATCCGAAGGTGCGCGACGCCTACCTCGGCGGCTGAGTCCTCTGTTTCCGGGGCTGCTTTGCAGCCCTTTCGCGGGCAAGCCGCGCGCCTACGAGTTGCATGCACACCGTAGGAGCGCGGCTTGCCCGCGAAAGGGCGCACGGAGACACCAGATTTTTCTGACATAACTTAACTTGTGATCCCACCCCACCCTGCGTACCGTTGAAAACTTTCTGGCCGAGATCTCGGAGTTTTCCTCGATGCGTATCATCCCTTTCCTGTTCGTCGCCGCCCTGCTGCCGCTGTTCGCCGGTTGCCAGTTGCTCGCCGACCAGCCGGAAACCGTCTCCACCGCCGGCATGACCCGTCTGCAAGGCGAACTCAGCGCCGCCAATGGCCAACTGCTGTTCAAACCGTGCACGGAAAGCCGGCGCTTCGTCATCCAGGACAGCGGCAATACCGGTCTGCTGCAGGAAGCCGCGACCCTGGCCGCCACCCCCGGCACCCTGTTCGCCGACCTGCGCGGCACCCTCTCCGCCAGCCAGGGCAACAGCGCCGACGGCCAGTTCAACGTGCACCAGCTGTACCGCGTCGAACACTCGGCGAGCGCCTGCACCGACCCCAACTTCAAGCGCATGACCCTGCGCGCCTTCGGCCAGGAGCCGTTCTGGAACCTGAACGTCAGCGGCCAGGGCATGGTCCTCAACCGCCCCGAACAGCCACCGCTGGCCCTGCCCTACCTGGAAGAACAGATGCCCGGCGGCGGCATCAGTGTCAGCAGCGAAGCCAACGGCCAGAAGGTCGAGCTGTGGCTCGCCCCGCAGCGCTGCGTCGACAGCGCCACCGGCGGCGTCAGCCACCTGACCGCGCAACTGCGCCTGGATGGCCAGACCCTGCAGGGCTGCGGCTACTACGGCGGTTCGCGCAACGACTGACCGCCGGCGCGCATTCAGTCTGCCTGTCGGGCTGGCGAAACCTTTATACTCGGCGGTTTGTGTAAAGCCGCCGGCCCTTCCATGGCCGGGATACTGGACCCTGTCATGCTACGAATCACCGAACTGAAGCTGCCGCTGGATCATCCCGACGAAGCCCTGCGCGACGCCATCGTGCAACGCCTGGGCATCGACGACGCCGAGCTGCTCGACTTCACCCTCTTCAAGCGCAGCTACGACGCGCGGAAGAAGAACACCGAACTGCTGTTCATCTATGCCATCGACCTCAACGTCCGTGACGAGGCGGCGGTGCTGCGCAAGTTCGCCGACGACCACAACGTCGTCATCGCTCCGGATGTCAGCTACAAGCCGGTGGGCAGCGCGCCGCAAGGCGGCCTGGCCGAGCGGCCGATCGTGGTCGGCTTCGGTCCCTGCGGCATCTTCGCCGGTCTGATCCTGGCCCAGGCCGGCCTGCGTCCGATCGTGCTCGAACGCGGCAAGGAAGTGCGCCAGCGCACCAAGGACACCTGGGGCCTGTGGCGCAAGAGCGTGCTCAACCCCGAGTCCAATGTGCAGTTCGGCGAAGGCGGTGCCGGGACCTTCTCCGACGGCAAGCTGTACAGCCAGATCAAGGACCCGAAACACTACGGCCGCAAGGTCCTCCACGAGTTCGTCAAGGCCGGCGCGCCGGAAGAGATCCTCTACGTCAGCAAGCCGCACATCGGCACCTTCCGCCTGACCGGCATGGTCGAGAACATCCGCGAGGAAATCATCGCCCTGGGCGGCGAGGTGCGTTTCGAGCACAAGGTCACCGACCTGCTGATGGAAGACGGCCAGTTGCATGGCGTGGTCCTGCACAACGGCGAGGAGCTGCACTCGCGCCATGTGGTCCTGGCCCTCGGCCACAGCGCCCGCGACACCTTCCGCATGCTCCACGGCCGTGGCGTGTTCATGGAAGCCAAGCCGTTCTCCATCGGTTTCCGCATCGAACACCCGCAGTCGCTGATCGACAAGGCGCGCCTGGGCAAGTACGCCGGCCACCCGAAACTCGGCGCCGCCGACTACAAGCTGGTGCACCACGCCAGGAACGGCCGCTCGGTATACAGCTTCTGCATGTGCCCGGGCGGTACCGTGGTCGCCGCCACCAGCGAGCCGGGGCGCGTGGTCACCAACGGCATGAGCCAGTACTCGCGCAACGAGCGCAACGCCAACTCCGGCATCGTCGTCGGCATCACCCCCGAACAGGACTACCCGGGCGGACCACTGGCCGGTATCGAGCTGCAGGAACGCCTGGAAGCCCACGCCTACGTGCTGGGTGGCAGCAACTACCAGGCGCCGGCGCAACTGGTCGGCGACTTCGTTGCCGGACGGCCGTCGACCGCGCTGGGCAGCGTCGAGCCATCGTACAAGCCGGGCATCAGCCTGGGCGACCTGGCGCCGAGCCTGCCGGACTTCGCCATCGAGGCGCTGCGCGAGGCGATCCCCGCCTTCGATCGGCAGATCAAGGGCTACAACCTGGCCGATGCGGTGCTGACCGGCATCGAGACGCGGACTTCGTCTCCGCTGCGGATCACCCGTGACGAGAGCCTGCAGAGCCTGAACCTGAAGGGCTTGTTCCCGGCGGGTGAAGGGGCGGGTTATGCCGGGGGGATTCTGTCGGCGGGTGTCGACGGGATTCGCATCGCCGAGGCCGTGGCCAAGAGCATGCTCGGGATTTCCGAGTAAATCTCCCGGGCCTCATCGCGGGCAACGCCCGCTCCCACAGGATCCGCGGTGATTGGGTCGAGGTAACGGGACTAGTGCCCGTTACCCCTCCCACACCACCGGACGTGCGGTTTTCCGCATCCGGCGGTTGGATCGCTCAGCGTTGCACTGAGACGAGATCTTGCGCAGTGATCAGTCCAAACCGCCGCAGGCATT